>JASLHQ010000112.1 GCA_030152265.1 Savagea sp. | reverse complement strand
GTTGTCTCTTATCGTTAGTGTACCATAAGAGAAGTTTATCCGACTTCATGGAACTTTTCTCCAAATGCATCGTATACGTATGAATGACTGAAATAGGGGATGGAAAGGAGTCTCCTTGAAAATTTTCGTCATAAGCAAAACGAAAAAATTCGGAGAGGAAGAGATGGATGGAATGGTTATCAAAAGGGGCATTGCTGTTTAGTGCGATTATCGTCATTTTGACCGCGTATGTGATTTTTCGCAAGCAAAGTAAACAATGGAAGACGAAACAACAAGTAACGAGAAATGGAGAGGTAACCGCTGCTCGTGTTGTAAAGTATGAACCGACCGGCTTATCAAAACGATACTTAGATGAAATGATCGTTCACGTACTCGTACTTTATGAAGGGCGATGGATTCCATCTTCGTATACAGGATTTTTTTCGTTCTCGGACCGGCAAGATGAAGCGTGGATTCCGGTTTGGTTCGATCCATATGCGCCGAAGCATGTGCATCCTGCCGAACAAAACGAAGAAAATGAAGCGATTGTCGAGAAAAGTCGCATCGACTATGAGTGTGCGCATTTGTCGCCATTAGAGCGCACAAAGTGGGAAGCGCATCACGAACCATCGACCGCCCTCATTCAATCGATTCGTTTGCACGGAGATCAAACGTTATCTCCGCATGAACACCAACTCGCAACGATCACATTGTCGATTCAAAATGCAGATGCAGACGTGACGCGTGACATTATGTTGACGGGAGAAGAATATGACAAAATGACAGCACCGTACTACGTCGCGCTCGTTCATTATTGTCCAGAAGCACCAGAAATTTTTACATTTCCTATTGAATTTCAATAGACGAGTCGCTCGATGTGTCATAAACACCGGGCGATTTTTTAATCGTTTCGCAACTTTTATTTGAAATGCGGCGTCCTAGCCGTGTGAAAGGAAGTGACAAAACGTGAAACGTTATGACACATTAGACATTATGCGAGGACTTGCGCTATTTGGGATTTTGCTTATTAACATACCTGCTTATGAAACGTTGTTTGTCACGTCAGACGAAGCGGTAATGTTTCCAGAGACGACGACGTTAGACATTTGGATTTCTATCATCATTGAGAAAAAATTCTTCTCGATTTTCTCCTTTTTATTCGGGGTTGGCTTTTTCATATTTGCTTCACGCGCTGAACAAAAAGGGCGTGCGCCGTTATCGTTATTCTCCAAGCGCTTACTCTTTTTACTCTTATTCGGGATTTTCCATTTCTTTTTATTTTTTGGATCGATTTTACCGATTTATGCTGTTATCGGTTTCTTCTTACTTCCTTTTTACCGGAGGTCTACGAAGACGATTGCGAGTTGGATTATCGTTCTACTCGCCTTTCAATCGCTCGGACTCATTTTCCAACTATGGTTCCCATCCATTAACGGCTGGGTCGTCGGAGATATGCTCGTCATTTTCATCATGTTTTTAACAGGGTTATATGTAGGGAAGAAAGGGTGGTTAGAACCGACAGAACAGATGCAGCGCTTATGGACACGAGTCGTCCTCATCTTACTTCCTGTCGCTCTGCTCGGTGGTGTATTGACTTATAGTGCCGCTTCAACAGAAAACGGATTGAGTCATCTCGTTGCTTTATTTGCGATTCCTACAGCATATGCGTACATCGCGTTATTCTTTTTACTTTTTAACGATGCAACGCGCGCAAAACGTTGGTCGCCGATCGGAGCGGTCGGTAAAATGGCATTTACAAACTATTTTATGCAAAATTTGCTCGGTGTCGCGCTCATTAAACTTTTCCAACTTCAGACGGTCACTTCCAAAGAAGCACTCTGGTTAGCCGTCATCATTTACGGAATCGAAGTCATTTGGAGTGTACTTTACTTCAAAAAATTCCGCATCGGGCCACTCGAATGGATATGGCGAAAATTCACATACGGTTTCAGGTCAAATGCATACGGTTCTTACCATTAACATTTAAAACACAGTATCTTTTAAGATATTGTGTTTTTTTATTGAAAATGACATCAATATGTCTTTTTTATATTGTACAATATCTTTAGGAGGGGTTCATATGGAGTATGTATTACAAAGTCCGCGTACATTCGCATGGCCTGTTTATGAAGCGACGTGGCATGTATCGAGTCATTATACAGACGCCTTGTCTCCTTTATCACTGTTTACATTACGAGCATTAGGACAAGGAGAAACAGCGGAAAGTATCGCATCAATGACTTGTTTATCGATCGTCTTAATCGAAGAGGAAATTATGCAATTTGAGCGTCAACAATTGTGGAAAGACGAACAATTAACAGAACTCGGAAAACGTTACGTTCATCTATTACACTTACTAGATGCAATTCAACAACTAGATATCCCTATTTATATAGAAGGGATGACAGGTCAAATGATTACAAAAAATCGAGAAGCGGTAAAGCAAGCACCACCTGACAGTGTATCGCTCCGTCCTAACGTGACGACTGTTTTTTTCGACAATCCGAACTACGAAAATAGCCATTCGTTCATTCATCAACGGATTAAGCACCTCCCACATTACGATGAATGGTCTAGTACGTTAAACGTTCACATTACGTTGAAAAGTACTGATTGTCTCTATGTTCCTGTGACCGTTCAGCGATTGCCGATTCAGCACCATTTTTCTTCTTTTAGCTGTTTCGTCGAGCTATTTCGCCCATCTGTTTCGTTTCGAGGCGATCGGTGGAAAGATGCGGAGCGGTTAGAACTGGCATTCGAACAGTTCCAACAAGGATATGTCCACTTTTTAACCGATGAGGCGAAACAGTACGATGAGGAGTGGAAGCGACTGAAACGACTGAAAGAACAATTGGAAGCTTCTCTCTTTCATCCGTATGAAAAGCGACCACTTTCATTCAAAGAAGTCGATAGGACGAAGATTAGTAAAAAAAATGAGCGATGGATTTGTTCAGAAGGTTATTTGAAAGAAGTGGAAAAAGATTTAACATTACAATATGAAGATGTGCAAATCGAATGGATTGCGGCGGGTCGCACGATGGAGCATCACATTCATATGGATCGATTAAGAGAGGAGGTATTTTCAAATGGCGATGGAAACTGATAACGGTGCTTTTCGTTTCGTCGGCAAAATGGCACCTCTCGTCGCAAATGGAATGAACATTGCCAAAGCGGCGAATAAAGGAAATGCGTTGTTGTTCGTCGTCACGCAAACGCTCGATTTAACGATCAATGTCGTACAACTTTATCAACAACGAGCAATTACAGAACAACTCCGCATGCAGCGAGATGAGTTAAAAAGTCATTACGAAGCGAATCGTGACGTCTTGAAAGAAAAAGGCCGCATTCAGCTAGAAGCGTATGAACAACAATTGTACGAACAGTTCGTCACATTTCACGAAGAAGTGCGTGCTGAAGAAAAGAAAGCGAAAGAACAGTGGGCACTTTTCACATTGAAAGCAGAACGAACAGAACAGGCAGTCGAACAGTGGACGAAAAAAGAAGCGGTGTTACGCATTTCTTTTTTGAAATTAATGAATCATACAGAACAGATGTTGCAACAACTTGAGCCGACCGCTCCTCATTACGATGAGCTTCAAGAAGCATTTCGTTTGGCGGTCCAAGGATTAAGCTTATCCAATGAACAATTATTAGGAGGAATGGAACGTGAGTAACCAATTAGATAAATTACAATACCAACGAGCAATGGCAAAAGATTTACAAAAACATCAACTCGTAACGAACGCTGTAGAAGGTGTCGTTTCAATCGTTTCGAATCATCAACAATTGCTCGCAACGCGTGAACAGACGACACAATTACGAAATGAATTACAATCTCAAGAGCGACAGTCTGCCAATGCATTAGAAAAGGCAAAAGTGGAAGCGACACGAGATATGCAAACGGCTGCGCAACAAAAAGAAATTGAAATCGCAAAAATTCAAGCAGATGCTAAACGACATACAGAACAAATTCAAGAAAAAATACATCAAACGTTGATGGAATCTTCTCACTCAGATGATTCTATTAAAGAGCGACAAAGACTGTGGAAAGAGGCTATTACCCACATGGAAAATGTATCAGAACCGACCGTCTACGCTGAACTTCTACCTGCAGACAAGAAAGAGTTTAAATAATGGCAATTCCAATTCCATTATTACTCACCGGCGCAGGGCTTGCAGTCGCAGCTATTTCATATATCGTAGGTGAATTGACGGAAGAAGAGAAGCAAAATCAAGCGACCCTTCAAAATGAAATGATTCGATTGCACGAAGAGGAACGACGATGGATCGCAGCGTTAGAACAGCTAATGGCGCAACAAGCACATATGACAGCGGAAGAATTTGAGCGACGTCAACGTGATTTATTAGCACAACAACAACGAGCATTATTCCAAAAGCGTGAACAAGTATTACAATTGATGATTGATAGTGCTACTCATCATAGACAGCGCATTCATACGTGGCGAGACGAAATACAACAAGTTATCCATTATTTGAAAAAACAATTAAAAGAAGAAGCGCGAACGAGTTTGAGAACGTCTTCTTTAAAGCAACTGCAACGTGAAATGTACGAACATATAGAAAAATTAAACGGTTTGTCCATTTACTTAAATAAATATGTAAAGCTCGCCGACCGAAAGTGGAGGCGCGATTCGAATACTTTCATTAAACCTTTCGCTTATCGTTTGCCAGAAGATTTTCCGTATAAAGGGAAGTTACTGTACGTGTCGAAAGAACAATTGACAGAAAAAATGACGAGAACGGTGAGCGATGATTTTACGTTTCAATTTTACGTTCAAGATATCGATACGTTACAAGAGTTAGAACATTATACAGAAATTCCGCTCCTTATCGAAAATTATAACCGGAAGACACATATGTATGAACTGCATATTGGTAAAGGAATGTTTATGTATTATACGCGAGAACTTCCTTATTTCGGTATGGAAGCAGTCGTCGTTGAACGTACGAACCCTTTTTTGAAATTGATGTATTACGGTGTCGAACTTGAGCTTCATATGCGTCAATTAGAAGATGTTCGGAAAATGCCATTTATCGGTTCAACTGTCCGAATTTATCCGATGGATTGGACGACGACTTTACGATTTACGCCACGAGTGACAGAGCGAGCCTCCGAAGCGCTATGGCATACATATTTTGAAACAGTTCCTTTCCTCATTCCGTACGAACTTTCCGAAACGTTCATTTCTTATATGGAGTCTTATCAAATCGGTGAAGAAAAGTCAGAGTGGAAAATTGGGCCTGATCCAGAAGATGACCGGTACATTCGTTTCCAATACGGGATGTATCTCGTCTTACGTATGGAAGTCGTCGAGCGGATGGATAAAGGAGAACCTTATTTCGTATTCTTACTACGTGAACTGTTAACACCCGCCCAACAGTTTCAACCGAGTGATATTTTCGCAACCGTTCGCGCAACGATGACGATCGATTTAGATGACGAGTCAGTCGAACTGCTTGAAGAAACGAAAGAAACGATGACACAGCTTTCCCTTTATTTAAATGAAGAGTTCGAGCGCCAACGCCACATCCGCGCTTCGCGTGAAGGGATGTTATTTTTCCAAAAATGGGCGGAAGTGACTCGCTTACTAATCGACTACATTACGTTAAGTGGAGATACGCTCGATGTTACGATCATTCCGAGCGAAAAGAAAATATATTCCGAACAATTTCCTCCATCCGAAAAATGGATTTTTCCAATTGCCAACGTGGAAGAAGTGACTGAGCAGTTGCAGCGTTATGAAGGCCAGTCGTTACATTGTATATATGAAGCGGCCCCTCATACGCATATTCCCGTTTATTTTAACGCGGTCCGTAATCGCATACATTTCGCCATTAGGGACGGAGAACGGTTGGATATTCCTGAGCGCATTTCGTTACACATTCGGCAAGCTGCCTCTGCTGAACAGAAACAGTGGCATGCGCTACGTCAATTTTTATCGGGTGAACTCGTATCACAAACGTTACAAACAGCACTATTTCAACCTTCAGCTATCCGATCAAATCGTACACTTCCAGCCCCGACTACTTATTTAAATGCGCATATCGAAAAAAACGAAGCGCAACGGGCGACAGTACGAGAAGCGATGCAAGAGCGAGATTTTTATTTAATTCAAGGTCCACCAGGTACAGGGAAAACGACGGTCATTCGTGAAATTATTCAACAACATATGACTCTTCATCCACATGATCGCATTTTAATTATTTCGCAAGCGAACGTTGCGATCGATAACGTATTGAAAGATTTACCTGCCACTTTAACGAGTGAGACGATTCGTTGCGGTCGGACCGATAAAATGGACGAAACGTTACATTCTGTCAGCTTTCAACACATTTTTGACGATTACGTCCAACGAATTCAACACCATCACGTTCTCCCTTCCCAACGATCGCTTTTTGAAAAGTGGCGTCAATTCGTCGAAGGTGCAGCGGAAGAGAGAAGTTCGTTCGTCGGAGAGTTAGGGGAACTCATCATTCGCAGTCATACCGTCATTGGTGCGACTTGTGTCGGATTAGCAAATCAATCTCTCGGCATTGAAGATGTCGCGTTCGATCTCGTCTTAATCGATGAGGCTGGGAAGGCGTTACCAGGAGAACTGTTAATTCCGATTAATCGAGCAAAAAAATTAATCGTAATCGGGGATCATGCTCAACTCCCCCCTGTAATTCACCCTGCTTTATTTGATTCTGATCAAATTGAGTTGCGCGATGCGACCGAATATCGAGATGCGTTATTTAAAACGAGTTTATTCGAACGACTCTACGTTGATTGCCCAACTTCTAATAAGCGAATGTTGACGACGCAATACCGTATGCCCCCTGTCATCGGAACGATGATCAGTACGTTATTTTATGACGGTCAAATTGAAAATGGAGCATCGACATACGAAAAACGACCGATCGCTTTCCGACAGCCTCTCAACTTTTTCAATGTCGAACGAGATTCGACATATCGAGAACAAACGGATGGCGGAGTGAGTAACGAGCGAGAAGTAGAAGTCGTGAAAGAAATTGTAACAAAGCTCATTCGCGTGACGCCTGAGACGACACGGATCGCAGTAATCACACCGTACCGAAAACAGTCCCGGCTATTACATCGTGAAATTGCACGACCGCTTCAATGTGAGCGGTTAACGATTAATACGGTCGATGCGTTTCAAGGAGATGAAGCAGAGATTGTCATTTATGCGATGACCCGAACGAAACGGAAAACTGATTACTTTTCAGACCCAGCTCGTTTAAATGTTGCTTTTTCACGAGCGAAAAACGAATTGCTCATTATCGGATCTCGTCGTTATTTACATCGATACGGTCCTGCGCACATCGTAGGGAAAGTCGGAGCTTATTTAGATGAACATGCCGAACAGTCAACAAAGTGGCAAACTTTACTAAATGACCGCATATAAAAAAGAGTAGCTTTTTGCTGCTCTTTTTTATTTTATTTAAATTAAATATATTTCATATTAAATGAAATAATATAACTAAACAAATGTACCCTTTGTTTATGTATGTTATACTATTTAAAATAACTCATATGATTATGATTAAACAGTTAAAAGATATGTATTTTAAAAGGGTGATACGTTTGAAAAACTGGGTAACGGTTCAAGAAGCGGCCGAACAAATTGGGCTTTCAAAACCGACGATTTATAAGTATGTGAGAGAAGGGAAACTAGAAGACATTCCTGATCCACACCGATTATTTGGAGAAAAACGAATTACGCAACAATCTGTACAACAATTAATCGAGGAACGAAGCGCATCCATTAAAAAAGGGAAAACCCCGCATGAATTAGCGAAACAGTTCAACATTCCTCCTCACTTCGTTTATGAAGCGATACGTGAACTGCAATTGCAACCACGAAAAAGAAAACAAGGAAAACGCGATTTGTACGACTTGTCTAAAATAGAATGCGAACAAATTACACGACATATTGAGAGCATCGGAGCGGAGCCTTTGTTTTATGATTCGACGCACGATGTCGCATTGTATCAAAAGATGGAAGTGAGCGAGGGGCAAACGTTACGCGTCGTATGGCATGAAGAGAAAAAAGAGTGGGGCGCTTATATGCACGGGTCCATTTGGATGCCTTTACAATCGGACTGGAAACCATGTTATCCGATTCATCGTGAAGTGATGCGTGCAGCGGATAACATTACGTTCACGTTATCTATGCAGCAGTCCAATACGTGGGAAACGATCGATTGGATTTATACAAACTTTGGCGTCGAAAATTGTAAAGTAAGTAGAAATCTCGATACATTAACCGTTCATATTAAAACGGGTGTCGTCACATTGCGTGAAACAGCAAATCATTCAATCATCGAAGCGCTACAGGATGGACTGCAATCTGGGCAGTTTGTGATTGAAGAGAACGTGTGGCACGCAAAAGGAACGAAACGACAAACGAGTTTATTGCTTGATGAAGCGATGATTGAAGAAGTGAAAACTCGTGCACGTCAAAATGGTGAAACGATGAACGAATGGATCGAGCGAGCA
>JASLHQ010000007.1 GCA_030152265.1 Savagea sp. | reverse complement strand
TACTATGCAAAAACGACGAACTTAGCACTCGAAGGGCAACCAGCCTATTTGCCATATATCGACGGCTTAAAAACAGGCTACACGATTGAAGCAGGACAAAACTTTATCGGGACGGGTGAAATTGAAGGAACTCGCTTCCTAGTCGTTTTACAAAATGCAGCTCCAGGAGATCCGAATGCGAAAGTAGCGAAATTCCATCGTACTGGCGAACTTGTGGAACAATATGTAAAACCACATATCGAGAAAAAGAATGAGGAAAAGTGACTTTTCAAAAAGGTTTGACAAATAAAAAAGCCTCACCTATAATTGAGTCACATTAAATTCGAAAGAACGAAATGCTTCCAAACTTTATATTTTACTTATCAAGAGCGACCGAGGGATAGGCCCGATGACGTCCAGCAACCCCTAATTTATTAGGAAGGTGCCAACTCCTACAGAATATTTATTCTGAAAGATAAGCGAAGGCAAATGATAATTTGACTGCTTCTTTCAGTAAATGAGAGAAGCAGTTTTTTTATTTTGGAACATGAATTTCGGAATCATTCGAAAAAGAAAGAGGAGAACAAGATGAAGAAATTATTTCGTATGAGCTTACTACTCGTCATTTCAGCTTTATTGTTAGCAGCATGTGGCGGCGATAAGGAAGAAGAGAGTAAAACGTTAAGTGAAGATAAAGTGTTAGTCGGTGTGACAGGTGGACCACATGAACAAATTTTTGAAGTCGTGAAAGAAGTAGCGGCGAAAGATGGTTTAGAAGTAGAGTTAAAAGTATTCTCAGATTATATTATGCCAAACAAAGCATTAGCGGAAGGTCAACTTGATGTGAATAGCTATCAACATAAACCTTTCATGGATAAATTTAACGAAGATCACGGAACAGATCTCGTTGCGGCAGTTCCTACAATTTTAAGTGCAATCGGTGTATATTCAAACGAAATTGACGATATCGCAGACGTTCCAGAAAACGCGAAAATCGGTATTCCGAACGACCCTTCAAACGGATCACGTGCACTCGTGTTATTTGAAGAGGCAGGGCTCATTAAATTAGATGATGCAAAGCGTGATAACGCAACGCCGTTAGACGTCGTGGAAAACGAGAAAAATGTGTCATTCGTTGAGTTGGACGCGGCACAATTACCATTGATGTTAGACGAAGTGAACTTAGCAGTCATTAACGGTAACTTCGCTGCATCACACGGATTAAATCCATCGACAGATTCTATTTATACAGAATCAATAGATTCACCATATGTGAACTACATCGTCGTACGCAAAGAGAATGAAAATGATGCGGTAATTGAAAAATTACGCAAAGCATACCATTCAGATGAAGTGAAACAATTTATTGAAGAAGAGTTTAAAGGTTCTTATTTACCAAAATGGTAGGATGTAAATGAAGAACGATTTCAATCTACTTATCCAGAGTGACTGAGGGACAGGCCCGATGACTTCCGGCAACCTACTTTCGAAAGAAAGCAAGGTGCTAATTCCTGCAAATCAAATGATTTGAAAGATAAGTTTTTTTAATAAGATCACTGGAGTAGAACGCAATCATTCTTCATTTTTCATAAATAAATGAAAATGAAGGAGAATGACAATGAGAGTATTACAATATGTTGGGTTAGTATTTTTCGCACTGTTGTTAACGGCTTGTGGAGATAAGGCGAGTGAACCATTGAGTGAGGAGAAAGTGGTCGTCGGTGTAACCGCAGGACCACAAGAACAAATTTTCAACGTCGTGAAAGAAGTGGCAGCTGAAGACGGTTTAGAAGTGGAACTGAAAGTGTTCTCGGATTATGTTATGCCGAATACAGCACTAGCAGAAGGTCAACTTGATTTAAATAACTATCAACATCAACCGTTTATGAATAAGTTCAATGAAGATCACGGAACGGATTTAGTAGCTGTCATTCCGACGGTACTGAGTGTAATGGGTGTTTATTCTGAAAAAATTTCAGACATTCAAAATACTCCGTCAGGGGCTAAAATCGGGATTCCGAATGATCCGACGAACGGGGCGCGTGCGCTCATGTTGCTTGAAGAAGCGGGACTCATTACGCTCGATGAAAAAAAGCGTGACACTGCGACACCTTTAGATGTCATCGACAATGAGCGCTCACTACAATTCGTTGAACTAGAAGCGTCTCAACTACCGCTCATGTTGAAAGAAGTGGACGTTGCGGTGATTAATGGTAACTACGCAGCATCGCATGGCTTAACGTTAACGGAAAATGCGATTTATGCAGAATCGACAAACTCACAATATGTGAACTACGTTGTCGTTCGTAAAGAGAACGAGCACGATCCAGTCATTGAAAAAATTAAACGAGCGTATCACTCCGAACGAGTGAAGCAATTTATTGAAGAAGAGTTTCAAGGCTCATATTTACCAGCTTGGTAAGAAGGGAGAAGGCGTCATGATTCAATTACGCAATGTCGTCAAAACATTCGACACGAAACAAGGTGTCGTAGAAGCAGTAAAAGATGTGAATCTCCACGTAAAAAAAGGCGAGATTCACGGAGTAATCGGTTATAGTGGTGCGGGAAAAAGTACGTTAATTCGTTGCGTAAATTTATTAGAGCGTCCGACATCTGGAGAAGTCATCATTAATGGAATCGAATTGACTTCTTTAAAACTTCCCCAATTACGCGAAGTCCGACAAAATATCGGCATGATTTTCCAAAGCTTCAACTTATTAAAAACAGCGACAGTCTTTGAAAACATTACGATTCCACTGCGCTTATTAAACGTTTCCAATGAAGAAGCGAATGAGCGTGCAGAACGTTATTTAGAAATTGTCGGTCTGTCTGAACGTAAAAATGCTTATCCGAGTCAGTTATCAGGAGGGCAAAAGCAACGTGTAGCGATCGCTCGTGCTTTATCTCAAGAACCTGAAGTGTTATTGAGCGACGAGTCGACGAGCGCGCTCGATCCTGAAACGACGGATTCTATTTTAGATTTATTGTTGAAAATTAATAAAGAATTAGGCATTACCATTTTGCTCATTACACATGAAATGAACGTCATTCAAAAAATTTGTGATCATGTGTACGTGATGGAGCAAGGACAAGTGATTGAAGAGGGCACGACGATTGAGTTATTTACGAAACCGAAAAATCCGACGACGCAAAAGTTTTTAAATGCGGTTTCTCAACGTCAGCTTGCGCCAGCTTTAATCGAACAGTTAACGTTAGACGGTTATATTTTGCGCTTAACGTTCGTCGGTGATGCGACAGGAGATCCGTTAATCGCTTCATTGACAGAGAAGTTTCATGTGAAACCGAATATTTTATCAGCGAACATTATTGAACTGAAAAATGGCATAGTCGGCAACTTAGTCATTCATTTAGAAGGACAACGTGATGAAACGATTGTCCAATATTTAACAGCAAATGGCGTATACGTAGAGGAGGTCTTGTAAGATGGGAGAATTTACAGAAAAATGGGGCCCACTCATGTGGCAAGCCCTCATCGAAACGTTCCAAATGACATTAATTTCACTCGTATTTTCTGTCATCATTGGGATGGCTTTAGGCGTATTGCTCGTCTTAACGAGACCGAATGCGTTATTTGCGAATAAATTTGTTTACAACGTCTTAAATATTTTAGTAAATATTGTGCGTTCTGTACCGTTTATCATTTTGCTTTTCTTCATCATTCCATTTACGAAAGCAATCGTCGGTACGATCATCGGTGTAAAAGGGGTAATCGTACCACTCGTCGTTTATACATCACCGTATATCGCACGCTTAATGGAGTCAGCACTTCTTGAAGTCGACCCAGGAGTAATCGAAGCTTATACAGCGATGGGTGTAAAACGTCGTAAAATCGTATGGAATGTTTTAATTCGTGAAGCACGTCCTGCGATTATTTTAGGGTTAACGATTGCGACAGTTAGCTTAATTGGAGCTACGGCGATGGCTGGTTTAGTCGGAGCGGGAGGGCTTGGAGACTTGGCATACCGTTACGGTCACATTCAATATGAAGTCGAAGTGATGTATGCGACAGTATTCATTTTAATCATTCTCGTTCAAGGAATTCAGTCGCTCGGAAACTATTTTGCATCAAAATTAAAACGAGATTAAGGAAAGGTGAGAAACGATGAGTAAACGAGTAGAAGACGCGTTTTTTAAAAAGGTGACGGCAGCAAAAACAGATTTTCCGGTAGGGGTGGAAGCTCTTTATGAAGCTGCGCAAAAGAAATTCGAAAAAAATCCATTCGGCTACATTTATTCCGGAGCGAGTGGAGAAGAGACGTTGCGTAACAACCGTCGTGCTTTTGAGCGTTGGGCAATCGTTCCTCGTTTCTTAACCGACGTATCTGAGGTAGATACATCGGTTACGTTGTTCGGTAAAACGTATGACACACCTATTTTATTTGCACCTGTCGGTATGCAAAAGCTGGCGCATGAAGAGGCGGAACTAGCATCGAGTCGCGCAGCAGCGAAATTTGGAATTCCGTTTATTCAAAGTACGGTATCGAGCTATTCGATTGAGTCTATACAAGAAGCGACAAACGATAGTCCGAAGTGGTTCCAATTGTATTGGTCGACAGTGGACGAAGATTTACCGAAAAGTATGGTGCAACGTGCTGAACGAGCTGGCTATGAAGCGATTGTTTTAACGATTGATACGGTGCGCATCGGTTGGCGTGAAACGGATTTACGCAATCAGTTCTCACCATTAAAAGGCGGTCTCGGTAAAGCGAATTACGTGGAAGACCCTGTATTCCAACGCAGTTTACGCGATGACTCAGACGAAGCGTTAATCGATGCGCTCGTTCAACATGTTCATCACCCGACACTCGGTTGGGAACAGATTGAAAAGCTTCAAAGTTGGACGAAGTTACCGATTGTTTTAAAAGGGATTTTGCATCCAGAAGATGCGAAAGAAGCAGTCGCACGCGGTATCGACGGTATCGTCGTCTCCAATCATGGTGGACGTCAATTAGACGGTGTTATCGCGAGTTTAGATGCATTGCCTGCTGTTGCAGAGGCGGTGGACGGACGTATACCTGTTTTGTTCGATAGCGGGATTCGTAGTGGTGTCGACGTTGTCAAAGCGTTAGCACTAGGAGCAGATGCTGTCTGTGTCGGTCGACCATATATTTATGCATTAGGGATTGATGGAGAACGTGGCGTCACAACATGGGTTGAACATTTACTAGAAGAAATGACGGCATCCATTGCGCTAGCGGGGGCAAATAGCGTCAAACAAGTTCGCCATCTCACTTTAGTAGAAAATAAATAAAAGCAGTCGGGCATTTGCGTGCCTGACTGCTTTTTACGTTTCATTAATTTGTTGATTTTTTGGCGAACATTAATTGTAAGTCGTGTCCCGCTCTCGTTTTTTGAAGTTGTTTTACGAGAAGTAAACCGAGTATCGCTCCACTTAAACTAGAGAAGAAAAATCCTGGGACGAAGAAGAATGCCCCGAACTCTGTGCCCATTAACAATTTCGCATACGGTACGGCAAATAAAGAAGCGATGAGTCCTGTTCCGATTATTTCACCCGTTACAGCAGCCCAGCTTTTTCGGAATTTTTTATAAAGAACGCCTGCTAAAAATGCGCCGATCATACCGCCTGGAAATGCAAGTAACGAGCCAGTGCCGATAATGACACGGATGAGCGCTGCAAGAAACGCGATTAATACGCCTGGTCCAGTGCCGAGCATCATCGCAGCGATCACGTTAATCGCATGTTGGACAGGGAAAGCGCGCGCTGGTCCGAGTGGGAATGAAACGAACGTTGACCCGACGACAGCAATTGCCGCAAATAAAGAAATTAAAATCATTTTTCGAATTTTATCATTTTGCATCGTTAATCACTTCTTTCATAGTAGAGGCGAGTTTTTCTGTCGCCTCTTTTGGATTAGGTGCGCTAGCGATCGCAGAAATAATTGAAATTCCATCCGCTCCAGCTTCGATTGCTGGTGCGAAATTGTCTGCTTGTAATCCACCGATTGCGACGATAGGGAATTGTGCGAAATGTTGTCTCGTTTCTTGAATTGCTTTAGTACCCGCAACAGGATTCGTATCTAATTTTGTCGTTGTCGCGTATACCGGTCCCATTCCGATATAGTCGGCTCCCGCTTCAATCGCTGCTTTCGACTCTTGTAAAGTGTGACTTGAAACGCCGATTATTTTGTCTGCGCCAAGCTTTTGACGCACGACTCCTGCATCGAGGTCGTCTTGTCCGACGTGCACACCGTCCGCTCCAATTTCAATCGCTAAATCGACATCATCATTGACGATAAACGGAACTTTCGCTTGCTTGCATAGACGGAAGCAGTCACGCGCAAATTGTTTTTTTGCTTCGCCTGTTAATGCGCCATTTCCTTTTTCGCGGAATTGAAACATCGTAATACCACCATCGATCGCTTGCTGTAAGACGTCGAGTGGTTCATGAGAGCCACAATTGTTACTTCCCATAATGAAGTAGATACGAAGTGCTTCTTTTATATTCATTCGACATGAATCTCCTTTTCCATGCGGTCTTGTACGTAGCGGTAGGCGCTATGGTTAGTCGGACCGTGACCGCTGCCTAATTGTAAGTCTTCTTCAATCGCTGCTTGAATGAATGATTTTCCGACGATTAAGGCATCTTTCAGTGACATTCCTTTCGCTAAAGAAGCGGTAACTGCCGCAGAAGACGTGCATCCTGTTCCGTGCGTATTATCGGTATCGATACGTTTTGATGTCATGGAGAATGACGTACCATCTTGTAAAAATACGAAGTCTTTCGCGAACTCAGGGTCTTTACTATGTCCGCCTTTCATCCATACACCTTTTGCCCCTAAAGCTAGAATGCGCTCCGCCGCCGCTGCAATATCGTCTTCCGTTACAATTTCCATATTTGCGAGTACTTCCGCTTCAGGAATGTTCGGTGTAATAATTGTAGCGAGTGGTACGAGTTCCTCTTTTAAAGCATCAACCGCTTCTTGTTGAAGCAATGATGCGCCACCTTTCGCAATCATTACAGGGTCGATGACGATATTTTGAACATTGTATTGTTTGAACTTTTCAGCGACGACTTGAATAATTTCAGCAGAAAATAGCATCCCAGTTTTCACCGCATCTGGGCGTAAGTCTGTCATGACCGCATCGATTTGGCTTTCAATAATATCGATATCGATCGGTTGAACCCCGTGCACCCCTAACGTATTTTGAGCCGTGATCGCTGTAATGGCAGATGTACCGAACGTTCCGAGCTCTTGGAACGTTTTTAAGTCCGCTTGAATCCCTGCACCTCCACCACTATCTGAACCTGCGATTGTCATTGCGATTTTCACCATTTATAATTCCTCCATTTGTAAGTAATTTAAGCATTCCACTTGGAATTGACCGATTCCAGTAGCCGCTTGTCGTGCTTGTTCTGCTACTTTTTTATAAAAACGCACCCCTTGTTGAATCGTTTCTGCGTCTGTATTCACTGTTGCGAAAGCTGCCACGATCGTTGTGAGCACGCATCCTGCTCCAGTCACTTGCTTCATCCACGGGTCGCCACCTGTTATTTCAAACATCTGTCGTGCGCTAACGACGAGGTCTGTCGCTCCAGTGACGATGACGATTGCATCATATTTTTCGGCAACAAATCGTGCCATCTCTTTGACATTTGCTTCGCCACTTCCTGCATCTACTCCTCGTGCTTCCCATTGCTCTCCTGCGATCGCAGCGAGCTCACCTGCATTGAGGCGAAAAGCTGTCGGATTAACGACTTGCAATAAACGTTGGCACATCGCTAAGCGAGAACAGATTGCACCGACACCGACAGGATCGATGACGACGGGAATCCCTCGTTCGTTCGCTTTTTGTCCTGCACGCGTCATCGCGAGTTCGGAATGTTGTTGGAGTGTACCAAAATTTAATACGAGAGCATTTGCAAAACTTGTCACTTCGGTTACCTCATCGGCTAAATCCGCCATAATTGGAGAAGCGCCTAGAGCGAGTAAAGCATTCGCTTGAAAGTTTGCCGTTACATAATTCGTAATACAGTGGATGACTGGTTTGTTTTTTCGTATGTGTTGTAGTGCTGTCATAAGCAATCTCCCTTTCATAAAAAAATCCTTCTCATTCTAAGTAGAAGAAGGAGAAGGATTTAACACCATGTGAAAAATACCCACTTTCCTCCGATGGTATCAACCATATCAGGTTCAAAGAGTACGTCTCAGCCCGCGGGCGCCCCTAGTGGTAAACTCGTATGCGTTTGTACATTTACTATACCATACAGTGAAAAGAAGAAACAAAGTTTTTGACAGAACGAAAAATACTTGTTATGATATACCTCGAATTCAAGATAAAAGAATTCGAGATAATAAAAGAGAGGAGAGACGAACATGAAAATGGAAGGGATTCACCACATTACAGCGATTGTCGGTCATCCGGAACAAACGGCTCGTTTTTATGGAGATGTACTAGGATTGAGACTCGTGAAAACGACAGTGAACTTTGATGACCCGACGACATATCATTTGTACTTCGGCGATAGTGAAGGCAGTCCAGGCTCGATTATGACGTTCTTTAATTGGATGAATGATTATCGAGGAAAGCGCGGCAACGGACAAGTAGGCATTACATACTTTTTAATACCACAAGGGAGCTTCGCATTTTGGCAAGAGCGATTACAGTCGAAACAAATTCAAACGACAGTTGTTGAAAGCTTCGATGAAAGGCAACTTCATTTTGACGATGAACATGGATTACAACTCGCTTTAATCGAACGACATATCGAGGTGACGAACGATTGGGAAACGGCAGAAATACCGTCCAAATATGCTATTCAAAAGTTCGGCGGTGCTCTTTTATATACAGGGGATATTGAAGCGACGAAACGATTACTTGAACAACAATTCGGTTATGTTTCACGTGGAACATTTGCAGAAATGGAACGATTCGTTTTGGAAACAGACTCCAAAGAAACGATCGATCTTTATTCTTTAGATGGAGGACGTGGAAGTTTCGGAATTGGTACGGTACATCACATCGCATGGCGCACGAAAGATGCTCAAGAACAGCTCAAGTGGCAACAGCAACTACAAGCGCATTACAATGTAACACCTGTTCAAGATCGCGACTATTTTGAGTCGATATACTTCCGAGAGGGTGGAGGAATCGTTTGTGAAATTGCGACAGATGAACCTGGATTTTTCATCGACGAAACGGATGAAGCTTTAGGGTCAACTTTACAATTGCCGAAACAGTATGAAGCAAATCGCGCTGTAATCGAATCTCATATCGTTCCATTTCAGCGACCGAATGGTAAACGTTCTTCTCATTAAACGACAAACTCTTTATTATTTTGAAGTAAAATAGAAAACATTTAAAGGAGATTATAAACATGACAAACGTAGCAATTATTTATTACAGTTCAACAGGTACAAACTATAAAATGGCACAATGGGCAGCAGAAGGTGCAAAAGAAGCAGGAGCATCAGATGTTCGCGTATTAAAATTACCAGAAACAGCACCAGAAGGCGCAATTGATTCAAATCCAGCATGGCGCGCTCACGTAGATGCGACGAAAGAAATTCCGACAGTTACATTAGAAGATTTAGAGTGGGCAGATGCGATCATTTGGAGCGTACCGACACGTTTCGGTAACGTACCGAGCCAATTCCAAAACTTTATCGATACGACAGGTGGCTTATGGTTCCAAGGGAAATTAGCGAATAAAGTAGTAAGTGCGATGGCGAGCGCTGGAAACGCAAATGGTGGTCAAGAAGTGACAGTACACTCAATTTATACGACGATGTACCACTGGGGTGCAATTGTAACAGCACCAGGGTTCGTTGATCAATCTGCATATGCTGCAGGTGGAAACCCATACGGTACAAGCGCGACAGTATCACAAGAAGGCGAAATTGTAGAGCAAGTAGAAGAAGCAGTGAAAGCACAAGCGCGTCGTACGACAGAAGTAGCAAAAGCGACAGCGAGTCTCCGCGCATAATAAAAAAGAGTCGAACGGAATTCCGTTCGACTCTTTTTTTATTGTTTTATTTGACACTTACTTTCTTGAATGACGAGATCAAATAAAATGTCAATTCCTTTACATAAATCTTCAATCTCCGTCCATTCTTTTGGAGAGTGGCTAATCCCTTTATGACTTGGAACGAAAAGAATCGTAGAAGGGACATGTTTGGCGAAGATCATCGCATCATGTCCAGCTCCACTATGCATATCCATAAATGTATATTTTCTCTCTTTACAACTTTGTTTTAAGTAATCATTCATGATTTTATCCATTTTTATCGGTTCTACTTGTAGTTTTTCCGTTAATTTTACTTGGATTTCTTCCGTTTCATGAAGTTTTAAATAATCGTACAGTCGCTCTGTCGCAATATGCAGCGATTCATTCGTACTTGAACGCAAATCAATCATAAATTCGACCGTATGCGGAATGACATTCGCACCGTTCGGGTACACTTCTAAATGGCCAACTGTAATGACCGTTCCTGCTTCCGTTTGGTCGTGAATGAGTGTTGGTAAGTTTGCGATAATTTTACTTGCGGCGACGAGTGCATCTGCTCGCAAGTCCATTGGAGTCGTACCAGCATGTCCTGCTTCACCTATTACTGTGACAGCGAGTTGCCTTAATCCGACGATACTTTCGACGATGCCGATATCGACTTCACTATTTTCTAAAAGAGGTCCTTGTTCGATATGAAGTTCGATATATCGATCGATCGTTTCAATGTTTCGAGGACGTCGCGCAGGTAAGGGAAGTTTGCTTTGTTCGATTGCTTCGATGGTCGTCAACCCATCGAATCCGACTAGCTGTTCGAATTGTTCTACAGGTAGTTCGCCTAACATACTGCGAGAGCCGATCAGACCACCAGGAAAACGAGCACCTTCTTCCTCAACGAGTGCTACAAATTCAATTGTCTGTTTCGGTTGGAGACCTTGTTCGGCAAGTAAAGTGGCTACTTCTAAAGCGGCGACGACACCAGCTGTGCCATCAAAAGCTCCGCCGTTTGGAACAGAATCAAAATGAGAGCCTACTAATATAGAAGGGAGAGATGAGTCTGTCCCGACTAACTTTCCGTAAATATTTCCGAAGCCATCTTCTTCTATGTCTAAATGAGCTTCTTTCATAATTTGTATTATTTTGTTACGTGCTTGCACATGTTCGTTTGAATATGTGAGACGAGTCACACCTTCAGACGGAGTAGCTGAAAATTGTTGAAATGTTTGAATCCATTGTTGAACCCGCGTACGGTTACTTTGCACAATGAGCCCTCCTCTTATAAATATCTTACTCCTTCAAAGTTAGCATGAAATTTTAAAAATGAAAAGTTTTGTCACAAAGTGCTGAACGAGCAAAAAAGCGACTTAAAGACACTCACGCTTTAGTAAAGTAAAGAAAGATTCAGAAAATATGAAAATAAGAAAAAACTTAACGAAAAGTTTGTTGAAAAGCTCTCGTTTCTATATTAATATGGTAAACATTCATACAGAGAAGATGATTTTCAATCTGTTTTAATACAAAGAATTTAAGAAAGAGGTAGGATGATGAGATGAACACAGTATGGGCAAAAATGTGGGATTGGCATGACCAAACGAAACGCATCTTTTCCATGTTCTCTTTGAAAAAAGAAAACGCTTTAGAAGCACAACAGGAAATGGCTCAACAGACAAATGAAAACGATAACAAAAACGATCACTCTAAACCCCCAAGAGGACGTACGAGTACACAAAATATCGGATTGTTGTTAGGGCCGGCTTTATTTTTATTAACGTTATTATTTTTATCACCAGAAGGAATGTCTCAAGAAGCATTAGCTGTTTTAGCGAGTACGCTTTGGATTGCGACATGGTGGGTAACGGAAGCGATTCCGATTCCGGCGACATCTTTATTACCCCTCATTTTGTTTCCGCTTTCAGGAGCGGTAGAAGGCTCGGTTGCGAGTTCATATGCAGACAATACGATCTTTTTATTTTTAGGTGGATTTATTATCGCGCTTGCGATGGAAAAATGGAATTTGCACCGTCGGATTGCACTTAATATTATTTTATTCGTCGGTACGAGTACGCAACGCCTCATTTTAGGGTTTATGGTCGCGACTGGATTCCTCTCTATGTGGATTTCGAACACGGCAACAGCGATGATGATGATGCCGATTGGAATGGCGATTATCGCACACGTCGATACGGCGATTAAAGAGAATGCGGCAGAAACGAACTTCGGTAAAGGATTGATGCTCGGAATCGGATATTCAGCATCAATCGGTGGACTCGGTACATTAATCGGTACACCGCCGAATACGATTTTCGCAGGTGTTGTCGATAAAATGTACGGCATCGATATTTCATTTTTTCGCAGGTGTTGTCGATAAAATGTACGGCATCGATATTTCATTCGCGAAATGGATGTTATTCGGGGTTCCAATTTCAGTCGTTTTAATGTTTTTAGTTTGGCTTTATTTAACGAAGGTTGCTTTCCCATTGAAATTAAAAGAAATTCCTGGCGGGAAAGAAGTGATTGTGAAAGAGCGTGATTCATTAGGAAAAATGTCGAAAGAAGAACGTCTCGTCTTATTCGTCTTCGCATTTGCTGCATTTTTCTGGATTACACGTACATTTATCGCAAAAGTAGAATTTGCGAGTATCGGAGAATTTTTCACACTTCGTGTGAATGATACGACAATCGCGATCATTGCGGCTTTATTGCTCTTCATTTTACCGTCTAAAAAGACGCGTACAGGTGGTTTAGTCACTTGGGAAGATGCAGTGAAAGTTCCTTGGGGAATTTTACTGTTATTCGGTGGTGGTTTAGCGATTGCAACAGGATTCAAAGATTCAGGACTTGCTCAGTGGATCGGTGAACAGTTAACAGTTTTACAAGACGTCAATTTAATTATCGTCATTGCAATCGTCGCAACACTCGTTCTCTTCTTAACAGAAGTGACGTCGAACACAGCGACAGCGACGATGATGTTCCCAATTATGGCTGCTTTAGCCGTAGCGCTCGAAGTGCATCCGTACGCTTTAATGATCGCAGCGGGAATTGCCGCTTCATGTGCGTTCATGTTACCTGTTGCGACACCACCGAACGCAATCGTTTTCGGTTCAGGTTTGTTGAAAATTAACGATATGGTGAAAGCAGGATTTTGGATTAACATTTTCTGTATTTTCCTCATTACAGCGAGCATTTATATTTTATTACCACTCGTATGGGGAATCGACCTTCACACATTACCAGAGGAAATGAAAGTATTTTTAGATGAATAATTGAGAAATGAGAACTGCGACGAATCGTTGCAGTTCTCATTTTTAATTGGATATACAACAATAAATTAAATAAAAAATAGTGAAAATAACATTTAAAACATAGAAATCGATTGTTGAAACAAATAGATTGTCTTTCAGTATTAATATTTGTTATTATTAAAATAACGAATATATGTAAACGCTTACAATAATTCGTGTATAGAACAGTAAACTCAAGGAGGAATGAACAATGGCTGAAACAAAGGTATATGTGAATCCGAATGAAGAAGGATCGCTCGTCCATTTCAAAGAGAAATACGACAACTTCATCGGAGGAAAATGGGTTGCACCGGTCAAAGGACAATATTTTGAAAACGTCACACCAATCACAGGACAAGTATTTACGAAAGTTGCTCGCTCTACGTCAGAAGACATTGAACTCGCTCTCGATGCTGCACATGCTGCGAAAGATGCTTGGGGAACGACATCGGTACAAGAACGTGCGAACATTTTGCTGAAAATCGCAGATCGACTGGAAGATAACTTAGAATTGTTAGCTGTTGCTGAAACTTGGGATAACGGGAAAGCTATACGCGAAACGTTGAATGCGGATATTCCGCTCGCGATCGACCATTTCCGCTACTTTGCGAGTGCGATACGCGCGCAAGAAGGTGGCATTAGTCAAATTAATAACGATACGGTCGCCTACCATTTCCATGAGCCAATCGGAGTCGTCGGCCAAATTATTCCGTGGAACTTCCCGATTTTAATGGGTGTGTGGAAATTAGCACCGGCGCTCGCTGCAGGAAACTGCGTCGTTTTAAAACCAGCAGAACAGACGCCTGCGTCCATCATGGTGATGATGGAGTTAATCGAGGATTTACTACCAGCAGGAGTCGTCAACATTGTGAACGGATTCGGTTTAGAAGCAGGTAAACCGCTCGCGACGAATCCGCGTATCGGTAAAATTGCTTTCACAGGAGAGACGACGACAGGTCGCCTCATCATGCAATACGCGACGGAAAACATTATACCGGTCACACTCGAACTTGGCGGCAAGTCGCCGAATATTTTCTTCGAAGATGTGATGGCACAAGATGACGGCTTTTTAGATAAAGCGGTCGAAGGACTCGTCATGTTCGCTTTAAACCAAGGGGAAGTATGTACGTGTCCATCGCGTGCACTCATCCATGAATCGATTTACGATCAGTTTATGGAGCGGGCATTGGAACGTGTTAAACAAATTAAAGTAGGAAACCCGCTCGATCCGACCGTCATGATGGGCGCTCAAGCTTCGACAGAACAACTGGAGAAAATTTTATCGTATATCGATATCGGAAAACAAGAAGGCGC
>JASLHQ010000075.1 GCA_030152265.1 Savagea sp. | reverse complement strand
CCCATTGCGTCTCGGCGCACCTGCTGAAACGCATATTGTGAAAATGCAACGAATGATTGAGGAGGATTTACAGTGACAGTAGATGTAATTATTATCGGTGGCGGCCCATGTGGTATGAGCGCAGCAATCGAATGTGAAAATAAAGGATTGTCTACGTTAATTATCGAAAAAGGAAATGTCGTGAACTCGATTTATAACTATCCGACACATCAAACATTTTTTAGCTCGAGTTTAAAATTATCGATCGGTGATGTACCGTTCATTACAGCGAAAGAGCGTCCGAAACGTTTAGACGCGCTCGTTTATTATCGAACAGTCGCCCAATTGAAAAATTTAAATATGAAAACATTCGAGGAAGTACTCGATGTTCAAAAAGAAGAACATGGTTTTCGTGTGTTTACGACGAAAGGGGAGTATACGTCGAAGTATGTCATCGTAGCGACAGGGTATTACGATAACCCGAACGAATTAAACGTTCCTGGAGCAGATTTACCGCACGTCCATCATTATTTTAAAGAAGCTCATCCGTACTATGGATTAGATGTTGTCGTTATCGGAGGGAAAAACTCTGCGATCGATGCGGGTATTGAACTAGCACATGCAGGAGCGAATGTGACGGCAGTTTATCGAGGGTCAGACTATTCACCGAGCGTCAAACCTTGGGTGCTGCCGAGTTTCGAAAGTTTAGTGCGTCACGAGGTCGCAAAAATGCATTTTGATTCGGAAGTTGTTGAGATTACCGAAAGCGAAGTCATCATCGATAAAAAAGGAGAACGTTTTACTGTAAAGGCGGACGCGGTATTTGCGATGATCGGGTATCACCCAGACTTTGAATTTATGCGCAAGCTCGGTATTGAAATTGACGACGTAACAGGCTGTCCAGTATTCGATGAAGAAACGATGGAAACGAATGTCCCAGGTTTATTTATCGCGGGAGTTATCGCAGCGGGAAATGATGCGAATTCAATCTTCATTGAAAATGGAAAATTCCACGGTTGTCAAATTGCGAACGCTTTAAAAAAATAAGAATAGAGGCGACCTCCTCTAAAGAACATGGTATAATTTAATTATTGGAGGAGGTCACCCTCATGTTAACATTGCTCACCGTTGCAATCGCTCCAAGTTTAGCTTTATTTAGCTATTTTTATTTGCGACGAGAGATTGCGGAAGAACCGTCCATCACTTTATTTCAAACATTTGTTTACGGCGCGGTGATGACATTCCCGATTTTATTTATTCAACATGTTTTTGAAGAAGAACAATTATTTCATTCCATCTATCTGCAGCAAGTTGGATTTACGAGCTTGTTGGAAGAGTTTTTTAAATGGTTCATTTTATTAGTCGCCATCTACAATCACTATGATTTTGATGATGCGTATGATGGAATTTTATATGGAGCGAGCATCTCACTCGGGTTCGCCACGGTCGAAAACATATTATATTTATTCACCTTCGGATTAGATACTGCGATGCTACGAGCCTTTTTACCTGTATCGAGTCATGCATTATTTGGAGTTGTAATGGGCTACTATTTTGGAAAAGCAAAATTTTCAGAACGAAAGCAAAACAGCTATTTACTTATAGCCTTTATCGCACCACTTACATTACATATCGCGTATAATTCAATCTTGACGTTAGATCGATTATGGGTATATTTCATTATTCCTTTCATGCTTTTTTTATGGTGGTTTGGACTTACGAAGGTGAAACATGCTCACTTGCTTGTCAAGTTGAAATATGAGAAAAACTAAAGCGGAAAGAAAATTTTGAAATGTGCCATTTTTATTGAAATAAAGGCATTTGCACGTTGAAAGTTGGAAAAAATATTCGTTTCATGACATAATATACAAAGAAAATAAATGAATGAGTGAGGCGAAGAAAGAATGAGGCTTTCGATAGGGACAAATCTTCAAATCGAAGAAGATTATACAGAGGAGAAAGAAACGTTTAGGAGTAGAGTTGTAGACTACGGATCAGATACGGAAATTCATATCGACTACCCAATCAATAATTTGACAAATCGTACGTCATTCTTTTTAGATGGTACGGAGTTATATGTCACGTTTGTCAATGAACAAAAAATAACGTACGCATTTCGATCGAAAGTAATCGGACGCGTAAAGGGTCAAGTTCCGATGATGAAAATTTCTTATCCAGGAGACGATCAATTAATCAAAATTCAAAGACGTGAATTTGTTCGGGTAGAGACAAGTGTAGATGTGACGCTCGAAACAGAAGAAGGCGAAAAGGAACAATTAATCACATCAGACATTAGTGCAGGAGGTGTCGCTTTAAATATTCGTGATATCGATTATTTAAATGTGAAAGACACCGTTCAATTAACACTCGTGTTACCCTTTGCAAAAGCAGGAATTGAATATGGTACAGTTGAGGCTAAAATCGTTCGTATTTGGGAAGATAATGGACGTAACCTTGCCTCGTTTCAGTTCATCGATATCGATGAACGTTTAAGGCAGCACATTGTGCGATTTTGTTTCGAACGCCAGTTGGAGCAAAGAAACGAACGTCTTGGAATACTATAAGTCGATAAAAGATAATCGTTTATGCTACACTGAAAACGATTATTTTTTATTTGAAAAATGGAGGACAACACACATGACAGAACGAATCAGTATAGCAATTGATGGTCCTGCAGCTGCTGGAAAAAGTACAATTGCGAAAATTGTAGCGGAATCATTAGGTTATGCCTATATCGATACAGGAGCAATGTACCGTGCTTTAACGTGGAAAGCTCAACAGCAACAAATCGATGCGACAGATGAAGAGCGCCTCGCTACTTTATTGCGTGGCATGACGATTGAACTGAAACCATCTCCGACAGGACAACTCGTCTATGTTGATGGAGAAGAAGTGACGGATGTCATTCGCACTCCGAAAGTGACGAATGCTGTTTCTCAAGTGGCGACTCATGAATCGGTACGCGAGCGCATGGTAGAACTTCAACGTTCTATTGGAGAAGCGGGAGCAGTCGTCATGGATGGTCGAGATATCGGGACAGCTGTTTTACCATTTGCCCAACTGAAAATTTTTATGACTGCTTCAGTGGAAGAACGTGCGGAACGTCGCTATGCTGAAAATAAAAGTCGTGGAATTGAAACGCCACTTGAAGAACTGAAAGAAGAAATCCGCAAACGTGATCGGTTGGATACAGAGCGCGAGCATTCGCCACTCGTACAAGCGGAAGATGCTCTGTTAATCGACACGACAGGGCGAACGATTGAAGAGGTAGCTCGTGAGATTGAGCAATTAGCGAAGGAGCGAATTGCAAAATGAATTTATA
>JASLHQ010000047.1 GCA_030152265.1 Savagea sp. | reverse complement strand
TATAACAATTGAAGATTTAAACGTCAAAGGCATGATGAAAAATCGCCATTTAGCAAAAGCCATCACACAGCAAAACTTCTTTTATTTTAAAGAATATTTGCTTGTAAAGTGTATCGAATATGGGATCGAGCTGAGACAAGTAAGCCGCTTTTACCCATCCTCGAAATTATGTTCGTGCTGTGGGGCTAAAAAGTCGAATCTCAGCTTATCAGAGCGTACATTTGTATGTGATGAGTGTGGCATCGAAATCGACCGCGACTTTAACGCCAGTTTAAATCTAAAATATGCAACAGAATACAAAGTATTAACATAACTAATCTTTGTATATGTACGGTGGGCTACATCGGAATTGACGCTTGTGGAGTGTTAGACAAACCGTAGTAGCGAGCAAGTGGCGAGGCGGAACACGTAGAAGCAAGAAATAATCTAGCATTATCAGATGAATATATTTGATAATGTTTTTAGTAGCAGTGATTGTATGTTAGTAACAACAACACCAACGATTCAAGGACGCGAAATTACCGATTATCTCGGCGTCGTCTCGGGTGAAACGATTATGGGAGCCAATATCGTACGTGACATTTTCGCGAGCTTTACAGATGTCGTCGGAGGTCGCAGCGGTGCGTATGAAGAAAAATTGACTGAAGCTCGAGAAACAGCGCTCGCTGAAATGGAAGCTCACGCTAAGGCGCTCGGTGCAAATGCAGTCGTCGGAGTCGATCTCGACTTTGAAACATTGCGTGAAGGCATGCTCATGTGTGTCGCAACAGGCACAGCAGTTATTTACCGTTAATTTACACAAAAAGCTATGACTACTCACAAATGTGAATTGTCATAGCTTTTCATTTTTAAACTTCTGGCACAGGATGTGCTTTTTCGTATCGTGAAATATCCTCTTCTAACGGAATTTCTTTTTGACGCGCTTGTTTCGCTCCGACGAAAAATACTGCCGTTAATGTGATTGTCGTAATAACCGCTCCGATGTACGAAATGTTCATCGGTAAGTTAAAACCAATTTTCGCATTTAAAATGTACGTCGTCGTCGCCATTAACATAAATATTCCCGGGATGAGCGCAATCCAGTAGTTTTTCTTACTAATGAATAAATACATCGCGCCTACATAAAGTGCGATGACCGCTGTCGATTGGTTCGCCCATGAGAAGTAACGCCATAAAATGTTGAAGTCAATTTGTGTTAAAGCGATTGAAATGACGAACATCGGTAAAGCGATCATTAAACGTTTTCCAATTTTCGCTTGTCCAATTTTGAAATAGTCTGCGATGATCATACGTGCACTACGGAATGCTGTATCTCCTGAAGTGATCGGTAAAATAATAACTCCTAAAATCGCAATCGTTCCTCCAACCGCTCCTAACATCGTTGTCGCTACTTCACTAACGACGACAGCTGGTCCACCTGCTGCTAACAATTCATTTAACTTATCTCCTGAGAATAAGCTCATTCCTGCTGCTGCCCAAATCATTGCGATAATCCCTTCTGCAATCATCATGCCGTAGAAAATTTTACGACCTTGTCCTTCTTTTTCAGTCGTACGTGAAATGATCGGTGACTGCGTTGCGTGGAATCCTGAAAGAGCTCCACATGAAATCGTTAAAAATAATAATGGGAAAATCGGAATATTGTCCGGGTGTAAATTTTGAAGCGTTAACTCTGGAATTGGCGCTCCTTTTAAAATGAGTCCGCCTCCAATTCCGATCGCACTAATGACGAGTAACATTCCAAAAATCGGATAAAAACGCCCGATAATTTTATCAATCGGTAACAATGTCGCTAAAATATAATAAGCGAAAATAAGGACTAAAATAACAGTTAAAGCGACTTTTCCGTCCATTAAATTGTAAAGTAAATCAGCTGGTGCTGAAACGAACACCGTTCCGACTAACACTAATAATAAAAGTGAAAATGCGTTAACGACGTGCTTCATCACATTCCCTAAAAACTTCCCTGCTAATTCTGGTAAGTGAGCACCGCGGTTACGGATGGAAATCATCCCCGTTAAATAGTCGTGCACACCCCCTGCAAAAATTGCCCCAAGTACAATCCAAATAAATGCGACTGGACCGTAAAGCGCTCCCATAATTGGACCGAAAATAGGCCCAACTCCTGCGATATTTAATAATTGAATTAATGAGTTCTTTTTCGTATCCATCGGCACGTAATCGACGCCATCACTGCTCGTATAAGCTGGTGTTGGGCGATCTTTCGGACCGAAGACACGCTCGACATATTTACCATATGTTAAATAACCTACTACTAATAAAATAATACTGACGATAAATGTAATCATGCCATACTCCCCTTTCGAACGTCTTATTGTAGCTTTATTATAAAAGACTTTTTATGAAAAGAGAGCGTTTTCATTCATCATGTCGTTTCTGAACATTAAGATGTCGTTTTAAAGCGTTTACTTACAACGCCAGTCGCTCTTTTAGCTGCTTGACGTAGTTGCGACTGACAGGTAATTGTTCATTTCGACCTGTCACTTCTAGTTGAAATGCCCCATTAAACCAAGGGGTTAATTTCGTCACTTCATTTAAATTGACAAGGTAGCTTTTATGGATGCGGAAAAAAGGATACGCTTCTAATCGCTCTTCTAATTGTTTTAATGACATTTTCACTTCATATGTAGCGTGTGACGTGACGATCATCGTCGCTTGCTCTTCTCGAAAAGCATATAAAATCGTCGAAATGGAAATGTATTTAATTTCGCCTTCGTTTTCAATCGCTAATTTATGAAGCGCGCGTTTCGATTCGACGGGTGTCATTTTACTTTTCACTTTCGAAATCGCTCGTGTTAACTCTTCGATGTTATACGGCTTTAATAAATAGTCTGTCGCTTGAACGCGAAAAGCATCGACAGCATATTGCGCATATGCCGTCGCAAACACAATTTGCGGTGGATTTTTCAACGCTTGAATCGCTTCAGCCGTTTCGATTCCACCCATTTTTCCCATGGAAACATCTAAAAATAAAACATCTGGTTCATGTTGGACAGCTTGCACAATAGCCTCTTCGCCACTGCTCGCTTCAGCGACGACATCGACATGTAATTGTTCCGTTAATAAATAAACTAACTCTTCTCGAGCATATCGTTCATCATCGACGACAATCGCTCGTACTTTCTCTGTTAACATGTTGTTCCCCCTATGCATCAATGACAAATTGTACTTTCGTTCCTTGATCAAGTTCACTGTGAAACTGTAAAGCTGCCGTCGGACCGTATGTCATACTTAATCGACGATTGACATTGTACAAACCGACACCTGTACTTTCTGTCTCTTCGTCTTTTTGTTGCCCGACCTTTTGTAATTTTTCTTCCGTCATTCCTAAGCCATTGTCTGAAACTTCTACTTTCACTTTATCTCCTAAACAGTCAATCGCAATCGTCACATAACAATGGCCTTCACATCCTTGCATCCCATAGCGAATCGCATTTTCAACGAGTGGTTGAATCGACAGTGGCGGTATTTTCGTTTCTAATGCCGCTTCATCAATTTGTTGGACGACCGTTAATTGGTCGACAAAACGTGCTTCTTCAATCGCGACATACGCTTGTACGTGGGCGAGCTCTTCTCGAATCGTAATGAATGGCGCTTTCGTTCGCTCGACATTTTGCCTTAAAAAATAAGAGAGCGACGTTAATAAAGACCGCGCTTCATCTGGTCTCGTCCGAATGAGTGAGATGATGACGTTCATCGAGTTAAATAAAAAGTGAGGACTAATTTGAGCTTGCAACGCTTGTATTTCCGCTTCCTTCGCTAACTGATGAAGCCGTTCTGCATCGGCCAGTTCCAATTGATCATTTAATAAGCTCGCAAGTCCACGAATCATTTGAATCGTCACTTCATTAATGTCTTTTTTAGACGGGTAATACAATTTCAACGTTCCTACCGCTTCACCGCGAAGTTTTAACGGCGTGATGACTGCGGCTTGGAGCGGACAGTCAGGGCGTTGACAATGAATGCGCGGCCCATCTGCGACGACTAATTCCCCTTGCTGCAACACTTCTCGCGTTAAATGCGTTTGAATTTCACTAAGTGGCTGATGGTGATCGCTCGCGATGCCGACATGGGCTAAAATTCGCGACTCATCTGTAATCGCAACAGCGACCGGATTTAATTCTTTATATAAAATGTGACACACTTGCTCTGCCGTATGAGGTGTCATTCCTTGGCGCATGTACCCGATCGTTTGATTGGCGATGCGCAACGTTTTTTCCGCTTGCATCGCACTCGCTTTCTCTTCTTCATCAGACACGCTATAAATGATCAACATGAATAAAGCCGTACCGATTCCGTTTGCGATAATCATCGGCAATCCGATGACAGAAACGAGCGCCCATGCTTGATCGAACGGTTTCGATATGAGTAAGATGAGCGACATTTGGAACGCTTCCGCGAGCGCTCCTACTAAAAAAGCAATCGGTGTCGATATGCGTTTATTTTTTCGATGTAGACGACTTGCAACTCCTCCTGAAATAACGGTCGACACACTACAAGCGACTGCAGTAAATCCTCCGAGCATAAACCGGTGCGCCCCTGCGATTAATCCCGCTCCGATTCCGAGTCGCGAGCCCCCGAGAAGCCCTGCCACGACGACCCCAATGACGCGCGAATTCGCAATCGCTTCTTCTTGCGCTAAATTGTTGGACACACTTTCGAAGTGAGCAGTTGACGTATTGAACGATACCCCAAAATACGTACCGATAATGCCGAATAAACCGAATAAAATAATGGCGGATATATTTTGTTTCCGACTCAATTTATGATGTTGCGTCATCATTTTAAAAAAGCGAAAACGTGTTAAAACGAAAGCCATCGCCACAATAATGCTCACGCGTTCTAGCATAATGATAAATAAATCGGCCATGCGCTCACCTCTTTCATTGCATTTAAAAAACGTGTTAGTCTCTACTAAGACTAACACGTTTTGCGAATGACTAAAATCGTTTTGTAAATTTATTACGGATGATAATCGCAGATGAATTTAACACGAGTAACGCGACGAGTAAGACGATGATCGTCGCTGCCGCTAAGTTCGCATATTCCGCTACGAGTGACGAATCGAGCGTCCAGTAATAAATTTGCATAGGCAACACAGTAAACTTATCGAAAATACTGCCTGGGAACGGAATGAGCAATGCTGGAATTCCGATGACGACGAGTGGTGCGGTCTCTCCGATTGCACGAGATAATGCTAAAATCGCCCCTGTTAAAATTCCAGGTAATGCGACAGGTAAAACGACGGCACGAATCGTTTGCCACTTCGTCGCTCCCATCCCGAGTGAACCTTCTTCTAAAAATTTAGGGACTGCTCTCAATGCTTCCTGACTTGCGACGATGACGATTGGTAAAATGAGCAATGACATCGTCAGCCCACCAGCGAGAACAATGTTTCCGAGATTCATCGCACGGACGAATACTGTCAAACCTAAAATCCCGTAAACGATCGAAGGAACTCCCGCTAAGTTTGCAATATTCGTCTGAATAAATTCTGTGAATTTATTTTTCTTCGCATACATTTCTAAATAAATAGCGGTTGCGACACCGAGAAACATCGTTACAGGCGCCACGACAATCATGAGCCAAAACGTACCGAGAATCGCTCCCATAATGCCTGCACGCTCTGGATTTGTAGACAATTTCCCCGTCAAAAAGTTCCAGTTAATGTAGGAGATCCCTTCAGATAAAACACGATAAAGTAAAACAGCTAATACGACAAGTCCGAACAAAGTAGAAAGAAAGAAGATGCCTTTCGACACTTTATTCAATAATAAACGACCATTTAATTTACGTTCAAATTGTTGTGCTTCTTGAACATGTTCCATCTTAATACACCTCTCTAAACTTGCGTGATACGTAGCGTGCCAACACGTTCATAAGCAATGTGAAAATGAACAATGTCATCGCAACAGCATACAAACTGTAATAAACCGTTGAACCTGCGGGCGCATCTCCACCAGTTACTTCGACAATATACGCTGTCATCGTTTGCATCGATTGGGTCACGTCGACTGTGAAGTTTTTCGTACTACCGCTCGCAATCGTCACGATCATCGTTTCACCAATCGCGCGTGAAATCCCGAGTACGAACGATGCGATAATTCCAGAAAGCGCTGCAGGAATGACCACTTTACGTGTCACTTCCAATTTCGTCGCTCCTAAACCGAGCGCTCCTTCACGCATCGATTGTGGCACAGAGCTCATCGCATCTTCTGATAAAGAAGCGATCATCGGGATGATCATCACTCCCATGACGAGACCTGGACTTAAAATATTCGTCGCTTCCAATCCTGGAATTAAATTTTTCAAAATCGGTGTGACGAATGTGAAGGCGAAAAATCCGTAAACGATTGTCGGAATCCCTGCGAGCAGTTCCAACATCGGTTTTAAACGTTTGCGCACTTTCTCAGACGCATATTCACTTAAATAAATGGCTGTCATTAAACCGATTGGCACAGCGACGAACATCGCGATCAATGACGACAACATCGTACCCATGACGAGTGGTAACACACCGAACTCCGGGTTTTGACTCAGCGGTTTCAACACTGTGCCTGTAACGAACTCTACAATAGGGACCCGTTTAAAAAATTCTACGGTTTCCGTCAGTAACGTAATGACAATTCCGATTGTCGTCAATACCGAAATACTCGCAATGACAAAAAGTAAAGACGGAATTGATTTTTCGAAATAGTCTCGAAATGTTTTTTTCTTTTTACGTTCTTCAATCAATTGCCGTATATTTTTTTCCTGTTGTTCTTCCATCTGTTCCCACTCCTCATGGACAAAATGAGATGAGCATAAAGGGCGCTCATCTCACTTTATATCATTCTTATTTTAAGCCTTCTAAAAATGTAATGTTCTCTTGTGCTTCAGCGTCTGGAATTGGAGCGAATCCAGTTTCACCAGCGAATGTGTTAACGTTATTCATCGCATAAATTGCGAAGTCTAACACTTGTGGTTTTGCTTTCGCATTGTCGACGTTTAAGTATGTGAATACAGGACGTGTAAAGTCTGCATAGTCACCATCTTCTGCGATTGTTTCTAATTTCGGTTCTACTGGACCATTACCGAAATCAACATGCACTGCTTGTAATTGATCTGTGTTGTTCACGTAGTAACCGAAACCGAAAAATGCGATACCGTTTTTATCTTCTGATACTAATTTTACTAATGTTGAATATTCTTGTTGTAAGTTCACATTGTCTGCTAAGTCTTGTTTATCGAGAATTTTTTCATAGAAGAACTCGTACGTTCCGTGGTTTTCGTTCGGTCCCATCGGTGCGATATCTTCTGCTGGCCATTCTGGATTAATGTCTGACCATTGTTTCACTTCACCTTTGAAAATAGAGATTAATTGTTCCGGTGTCATTTCGCTTGCCCAATCATTTTCTTTATTAATAACGAATGTTAAACCGTCCAATGCGACTTTTAATTCTTTTACTTCGATGCCTAATTTATCTGCTTCTTCTTTTTCTTCATCTTTAATTTCACGTGATGCGTCGTTAAAATCTGTCCCATTTTCTACGAGGAACTTTTTAAATCCAGCACTCGTTCCTGCACGGCTCACTTCAACTGAAACACCTTCTTGTTCATTTAACATATATTCTTCTGCAACGCGTGACATTAATGGGAATACCGTACCTGATCCATCGATGACGACACTGCCTTCCAACTCTTCTGCTGCAGGTTTGTCTCCTTCGTCTCCGCCTGTTGCGCCTTCATTATCTTCTTTCTTGTCATCGCCTCCACAAGCAACGAGTACGACTGCTAATGCTGCCATGACGACTGTAAGTAACCACTTTTTAAAATTCATTCGAATTGTCCTCCCTTGAACATTCATCTTCTTTTTGAAGTAAGTATGTATCAACTTCACTTATGAGTATACGAGTGAATTATTAATCCGATTTGCGATATTTGTAAACGATAAGTAAATTTGGGTTATTTTAGAAAATAAAAAAGCTACATCCTATTAAAGATGTAGCTTTTTACAATTAACCGAATCGGCCGTTAATATAGTCATGCGTTAGTTGATCGGCTGGTTCATTAAAGATTGTTGACGTACGGTCATATTCAATCACTTCTCCATTTAAGAAAAATGCCGTACGATCTGAAATTCGTGCCGCCTGTTGCATATTGTGTGTGACGATGACAATCGTTACGTCATTTTTAATTTCTTTAATCAGTTCTTCTACTTTATTCGTCGAAACAGGGTCGAGCGCTGATGTCGGTTCATCCATTAAAATAACTTCCGGTTCAACAGCTAATGCGCGAGCGATACAGAGACGTTGTTGTTGTCCACCTGATAAACCGTACGCATTTTCATGGAGACGGTCTTTCACTTCATCCCACAATGCCGCTTTTTTTAAGCTATTTTCAACGACTTGGTCTAAAATTGCTCGATTTTTAATTCCGTGAATTTTCGGTCCGAATGCGACGTTTTCGTAAATCGATTTCGGGAATGGGTTTGGCTTTTGGAACACCATTCCGACTTTTGAACGCAGCATTTCAACCGGCATCGAGCGATCTAAAATATTGTCTCCTTGAAACGTGACATTTCCTGAGATGGAAACGTTCCCCGCAAGTTCTACCATGCGATTCAACGTTTTTAAATACGTTGACTTCCCGCATCCAGATGGCCCGATAATCGCCGTCACTTCTTTTTCATGGATCGTTAAATTAATATTTTTTAACGCATGTGACGTGCCGTACCATAAGTTCAATCCATTCGTTTCATATACTGGCTTATTCCATTGAGCATTTTCCATGACGCGCAACTTGACAGCTTCTGTTCGTTCAATGACTTGTGTCATTTGTAAGTCCCCTCTCATCGATTCATCAACCGTTACATTTTGCTTACGATAAGCGTATCAAATGAATGTTGAGAGACTATCAATACTATGTAAAGAAAACGTAAAAAAGTGGAACGTTTTTAAACGTTCCACTTTTTAATATTAATCGATTCCCATTTCAGCACGTACAACTTCTGCGATACGCTCGACTTGACGGTTGCATTCGTCTTCGCTCGGCGCTTCTACCATGACGCGCACGAGTGGCTCAGTTCCCGAAGGACGTACGAGTACACGTCCATTTTTGCCGAGTTCTTCTTCCACTGTACGAATGATTTCTGCTACTGCTTCATTGTCTGTCACATGATGTTTATCTGCAACGCGAATGTTGACGAGACGCTGTGGATACACCGTCATTTCTGACGCAAGTTCTGATAATGGTAAACCTGTTTCTTTCATAATATTGACGAGTTGAACAGCCGTTAACAAACCGTCTCCTGTCGTATTGTAGTCGAGGAATACGATGTGACCGGATTGTTCTCCACCGAAGTTTAACGTTTGTTCACGCATCGCCTCGACGACGTAACGGTCACCTACTGCCGTTTGAACACTTTCAATGCCTTGTTGTTCTAACGCTTTGTAGAAACCGATATTGCTCATCACTGTCGATACGACTGTCGATTTTGCAAGCTTGCCTTTTTCATTCAAGTACTTTGCGATGATGAACATAATTTGGTCACCGTCGACGATTTTACCGTTTTCGTCTACTGCGATTAAACGATCGCCGTCGCCATCAAACGCTAAACCAAGTGCCGCTTCTTTCTCTACGACGAATTTTGCGAGTGCTTCTGGATGTGTCGAACCGACACCTTCGTTAATATTCAATCCGTCTGGTGATGCACCCATCGTCGATAAGTCCGCTTCTAAATCTGCGAATACGTGAGTCGCAAGAGATGACGTTGCACCGTGTGCACAGTCAATCGCAACGTGAATATCCATAAAGTCTGAGTCTACCGTTTGTTTCAAGTATTGAATATATTTCTGTCCGCCTTCGAAGTACTCGGTAATCGTACCGACATTGCCTCCGACTGGACGTGGTAATTCATCTTGCTCCGCATTTAATAAACGTTCGATTTCGTCTTCTTGCTCGTCTGTCAGTTTAAATCCATCTCCAGCAAAAAACTTAATGCCATTATCTTGAACAGGGTTATGTGACGCTGAAATCATCACGCCCGCTTGGGCATTCATCGCACGTGTTAAGTAAGAAACACCTGGTGTACTAATGACACCTAATGTCATCACTTCTACGCCGACTGATAGTAAACCAGCAATGAGGGCACTCTCTAACATCGGCCCTGAAATACGCGTATCGCGACCTACAAGTACTTGTGGTTTTGTCGTTGCATCTTTCGTCAACACGTAACCACCTACACGCCCTAGTTGAAATGCTAATTCTGGCGTTAACTCCTTGTTCGCTACACCGCGAACTCCATCGGTTCCGAAATATTTCGTCATATCATTTTCTCCCTTTCAAACTTTTCATCTCGTTTTAAGATACATGTGTCTCTTCTACAGTAATCATGAGCTCTTGTACATCAAGTGCCCACTTTACATCATTCGGTCCTTGTACTTGGACAGGTAAGCGAGATTGTCCAACTTTATGGATGCTTGATGCATCAACATATAATTTAAAATTTGAATTGTTTAAACGCTCAAGTTTTGATTTTTGGCCTGTTATCGTTAATGTTGCAGTAGATGGCGAAATAAAGTTAGCTTCATAATGCTCAGCTAATCCTTCGATTTGAACGGGTAATTGTGAGAGTTTTTTTGATTCTTCTTGTTCCTTATCTGACTCTACATTACTTTCTACTTCAGCCTCTACCTCTACTTCTTCTTCTTCATTTGTTTCTAGTTCAATGATCGTTTCATCGACGTCCACTTGAACGTTCACTTGTACAGTTTCTGGATTTACACGTGATGCTCCTTCTGGTATGCGAATTGGCATTTTCAAAGCACCTGAATTTTTCACTTTACTCAAATCAACTTCCACGAACAATTCATTTAAACGCTCAAGGTCTTTTTTAGAACCAAACACAGTGGCAGATGTCGCATCTAGCGTCATCGAACGAATTGTCACACCTGGTATAGCTTCTCCTACTTGTGTCATTTTCAAAGGTAAACTTTTACTAAATTGTTCGATTTCTACTTGCACTGATACTTCTTGTGGCTCAATGGAAACATCTAATTTATTTAAGTCTTTATCTAATACACGAACTCTCGCTTTTTGTTCGAATGATTTAGTTACACCTTTTTCTGCGTCGATACTTACTTTCACATATTCAATCGATTCAATAATACTTTTCGCGCCTGTCACTTGAACTTGTTTCGGATTGACATCAATCGTCGAGACGTAATGCTCCTCACCAATCGATTGTTCATTCAGTTCTGCTTCTACTGAAAATGTCGCTGTAATCATCTCTTCGATTTTCACTTTAATGCGACTTGGATCAGAACGAACCGACAATTTGTCGGAAATATTTTCATATTGAATCATGACATAATGTTCGCCGAGTGGCAAGTTCGTCAAGTCGACAAGTGCTGTGAAATCCTTTGAAAGTCTCGTCGATTGAACGATATTTTGTGGCCCTTCAATCTCGACATCTATCGTTTCTGGAACTCCTGTAACGACTAAGTTTTGTTGATCATAAAATACTTCAACAGGCACGTCTCGAATGACGTCAATCGTCTCTCCGCTTGCTGAACGCATTTTCTTTTCTTGCTCTGCTTGCACTGAGAAAAATAAGATGAGAGCGAGAACGAGCGCAGTGAGGCGAAGAAACCATGGACTATCCATAAATTTATCCATCTTTCTTCTTCCCCCATTTCCATACATTTGACTCAACGAGAGCAGTATCATCTGCTCCGAACCACAATTCAGTCAAACGCTCTTCAAATTCATCAATCGTTAAGTTTCGCATAATATCGCCCGCTACCGTTAAACTAATGGCACCTGTTTCTTCAGACACGATAATTGTGACAGCATCTGTCTCTTCACTAATCCCTAATGCAGCACGATGTCGTGTTCCTAAGTCTTTTGAAATGAACGGGCTTTCAGACAAAGGTAAATAACAACTCGCCGCTGCAATTTTATTTTTTTGAACGATAACCGCTCCGTCATGTAACGGTGTGTTCGGGATGAATATATTAATAATTAGCTCTGACGTAATCGTCGCATCAAGCGGTGTTCCCGTTTCGATATATTCACTTAATCCTGTTTCTTTCTCAATCGAAATAAGAGCACCAATTCGACGTTTCGCCATGTAGCTAACTGACTTTTTCATCGCTTCAATTAAACGCTTTTGCTCTTCCTCTTCTTGAAGGGAAGAACGTGTGAAAATCTTTCCTCGCCCTAATTGTTCAAGCGCTCGGCGCAATTCTGGTTGGAAAATAATAATGACAGCTAAAAATCCAAAGGTTAACACTTGTTCCATCATCCAACCGAGCGTGCTCAAACCGAAAACTTCCGTTAGGAAACGCACGATTAAAATAACAAAAATCCCTTTTAACAATTGGACAGCTTTCGTCCCTTTAATGATAGTAATTAATTTATAAAATACGAACCAAACGAGCAAAATATCGATAATATTTCGAATCCATTCACTCGCCTTCATCGTCATCAAGAAATCTAAATTACTCATGCGCTTCACCTCAATTCCATTCCGAAATAGTATCTATTTATTATAGCATACACTGTAACAGATTCCTTCTATTTTCAGACGTCCTATCGCTGAAGAGGTTTCCATTTCCAGTAAAAGATAAAACGAAATTTAAATATTTTTCGGCTTACTTGAAAAATATTTAAAAGAAACTCATCGACACATATTTCTTCATAAAAAAACTGCGCTTCCTTTATTGAATAGTGACAACAAAGGAAGTGCAGTTTATCAATTTGACTTTTAATTATTCTTCAGAAGAAGTGAATACACTTTGAACAGTCGTTTTAATTTTGTACCATAACCAATCAAACGCTTGATCAATTTCTTCTACTTCACCTGTAATGACAGCTGTAGAAGCCATATATTTCGTACCTTTAATGACGGTGACATCACCTTGAACTTCTCCTTCGATGCGCAAGTCCCCATTTTTTACGACAAGGTTACCATCGACAACAGTTCCTGCTGGCACGATGACTGTATTCCCATCGACAACTAAATTCGGTTGTTTCGTATACGATAACTG
>JASLHQ010000031.1 GCA_030152265.1 Savagea sp. | reverse complement strand
TTTGAGTAAGCTCAAATTTTTGCTGGCATCTTTTATAGATGTCCAAAATGTTTGTTTCGATATCCAACGGGGTTGAATAAAGAAACGGTTTATTTCATCAACAAGTTACTGTTCAGTTTTCAATGTTCATTTCGTCGCTCTCTTGAAGCAACTCTTATATCATAACTCAATGTCATTCGTTTTGTCAACAACTTTTTAAAAGATTTTTCAAAAGGTCAAATGCTTATTAAGTTTGTGTTGCAAAAGCAACGTTTATAACTATATCAAGGTTGTTTTAAAATTGCAACCCTTTTTCGAAAAAAAAAGAGCATCTTGAAGAATCAAGACGCTCCGATAATCTCCCTTCATCTAAAGGACAGCTTTCATGTAATACTTTCTCTCTTTCAAATCGATTACTTTATCGTCCACTTTTACAATTGGACGGTATACATTGTCTTTATTTTCATGTACAACTACTCCAATTGCTTTATTGTTCAACTCTACTTGTGTTCCTACTGTAACAAGTCCAACTACTTTTTGAAGTTGTTCAATTACTTTTAAATCGTACTTTCCATATTGTTCATAGCGCATATATTCCATCGCTTCAACTTCACTTAAATCAGCACGATATGGTCTTTTTTCAGTCAAAGCACAGAAGACATCAGCAACTGCTAATATTTGAGAGATTTGATGAATCTCTTGATATTTCGACTGTAATGGATAACCCGATCCATCCATTCGTTCATGATGTTGAACGATTGCTGTTTTAATTTCTGACTTTAAAATAGGTGAGTTTTGAATGCTCGTATAACTATGAATGACATGCTTTCGTATTTCTGCATACTCTTGTTCTGTTAAACTTCTCGTTTTATTTAACAAAGTCATTGAAACTTTAGCCATTCCTGCATCCATTAAAAGTGCAGCCAAACTAATTTGATTTTGTTCAGCTTTAGAATAACCAAGCTCTTTAGCTAGTATAGTAGCTACAATACTCGTTCGCAGATGATGGTGATAAATATAATCTTCCACACTAATTTTACGCTTTAAATCATAAATTGTATGTTCTGATTCAAAAAACATTTCAATCAGAGGTATAATGATTTGTCTCGTATGAGGAACATTCACTTTACTGCCAGAGCGTAATCGATCGTATTCCATTTTATATTTTCGATACGTATCTCGATAAACGACTTGAAAATCATCTTCATGCTCTTCTTCTTCTTGAATGACTTCTTCTATGAAACGTTTAACTTCCATATCTTGAGTCGGGCTTTTTTCTTTTCTTACTGCTGGACGCACTTCTACTATTTCATCTTCTTCAATTACACGCACGAGTACTTGCACAATATCAAACTGTTTCAATACATCAATTTGGACATCTGTTACGAGCGTCCCTTTTTTAACAATCGGAAATTTAGTGTTCACAAAGACATCTTCTTCGATAATATCTCCAACTTTAAGTTCACTTACTACCTTTAATTCAGCCCCCATGATCCCACCTCAACTCTCATCATTCGGACTGATCATCTTCTTCGTCTAACAAATCGTCTTCTTTCACTACTTTCGCAACCGTTGCGACAAATTCACCTTCATCGATACGAATTAAGCGAACTCCTTGTGTATTTCTGCCGAAGACTGAAATATCATTGATATCCATTCGAATGATGATTCCATGTCCTGTAATAATCATAATATCTTCTGTACCTTCTACAGATTTCATTGCGACTAGTTTACCGTTTCTCTCTGTAATTTGTGCTGTTTTCAGCCCTAAGCCCCCACGTGTTTGGATGCGATACTCCGCCGCTGGAGTTCTCTTACCGTAACCTTTTTCAGTGACGACTAACACTTCATGCTCTTCGCTCAATAAATCCATGCCGATAACATAGTCTTCTTCGCGTAAACGGATACCGATTACTCCACCCGCAGTACGTCCCATCACTCGAATATCTGACTCTTTAAAACGAATGAGCATACCCTCTCTCGTTCCGATGACAATATCTTCTTCATTCGATGTTAATTTTACACCGATTAATTCATCGTCTCCTCTTAAAGTTAACGCAATGATGCCGTTCGTTCGGATATTTCGATATTCTTGGATGGAAGTCCGCTTCACAATCCCTTGTTTCGTTGCGAAGAATAAATACTGTTCTTCATCAAACTCTGGAATTGGAATCATCGCTGTTACTTTTTCATCTTTTTCCACTTCTAATAAGTTAACGATTGGTAATCCTTTTGCAGTTCGGCTATATTCTGGGATTTCATATCCTTTTTTACGGAATACGCGACCTTTAGAAGTGAAGAATAAAATCGTATCGTGAGTTGACGTATTCAATAAATGTTCTACGAAATCATCTTCGTTCGTTCCCATTCCTTGAATTCCTCGCCCGCCGCGCCGTTGACTGCGATACGTATTTGAAGGTAAACGTTTAATGTAACCGTTATGTGTTAATGTTAAGACTAAATTTTCTTCTGGGATGAGATCTTCGTCTTCAATCATTTCTAGTCCTGTCGTCGTGATTTCTGTACGACGTTCATCCGCAAAACGCTCTTTAATTTCTAAAAGCTCTTCTTTAATTAAATTTAATAACGTTTCATCGTCAGCTAAAATCGCTTTTAACTCTTCAATTAACTTGAGAAGCTCTTTATACTCTTCTTCAATTTTATCGCGCTCTAAACCTGTTAAACGTTGTAAACGCATATCTAAAATAGCCTGCGCTTGACGCTCAGATAAATCGAATGTCTCGATTAAACCACTTTTAGCTTCCGCTGTTGTTTTTGAACCACGAATTAAAGCGATAATATCATCGATATGGTCTAAAGCGATACGAAGTCCTTCTAATATGTGCGCTCGCGCTTCAGCACGTTCTAATTCGTACTGCGTACGGCGGCGAATGATGACGCGTTGATGATCTAAGTAATGTTGCAATATTTCACGCAACGATAATACTTTCGGTTCTTTATCTACTAAAGCGAGCATGTTAATTCCGAAACTCGATTGTAGAGCTGTTTGTTTATATAAATTATTTAAAATGACATTCGCATTCGAATCTCTACGTACTTCGATGACAATGCGCATACCTGTACGGTCAGATTCATCCGCTAAATGTGTAATGCCTTCAATTTTCTTTTCCCGCACTAATTCTGCTATTTTTTCAATGAGGCGCGCTTTATTCACTTGATACGGTAATTCTGTAACGATGATCGTCTCTTTTCCAGATTTCGCCTGTTCAATCTCTACTTTACCGCGAATCATAATCGAGCCACGGCCTGTTTCGTAAGCACGACGAATACCGCTGCGTCCTAAAATGATTCCGCCTGTTGGAAAGTCTGGTCCTGGCATAATTTCCATCAATTCTTCTGTTGTCAATTGTGGATTATCCGCAACAGCGAGCACCGCATCAATCGCTTCTCCTAAGTGGTGAGGAGGGATATTCGTTGCCATCCCTACTGCAATTCCACTCGTCCCGTTAACGATTAAGTTCGGATAACGGCTCGGTAAAACAGTCGGTTCTTTCTCATTACCATCGTAGTTCTCTTGGAAATCGACCGTATTTTTATTAATGTCTCTCAACAATTCCATCGAAATTTTAGACATTTTCGCTTCGGTATAACGCATAGCCGCTGCTGAATCACCGTCGACCGATCCGAAGTTACCTTGTCCATTTACTAACATGTAACGGTAGTTAAAGTCTTGCGCCATACGTACCATCGTTTCATACACAGCACTATCTCCATGCGGGTGATACTTACCGATAACATCCCCGACGATACGGGCAGATTTTTTATGTGACTTGTCCGCTGTAATCCCTAATTCATGCATCGCATATAAAATACGACGATGCACTGGCTTCAATCCGTCACGAACGTCTGGTAAAGCACGTGATACGATTACACTCATCGCATAATCTAAAAATGAAGTCCTCATTTTCTTACTAATGTTAATTCTTTTTACACCACGGTTTGGCGTGTCAGCCATATACGTATACTCCTTTCGAAATCTTCACTTTATGCATCTAAGTTCATAACTTGTGAAG
>JASLHQ010000243.1 GCA_030152265.1 Savagea sp. | reverse complement strand
TTTACGTTACATTGTGTATTTACAGAAAAAGTAGCAGGAGCGACAAACGTTTCAGGTGAAATTTGGTATGAAACGATGTACCTCCCGACAAAAAATAGTGGACAAACAGAAACGAAAGAAGAAGAAGGTACATTTATATTCGAAAGTGAAGGAGATATTTTCACAAATAGCGCTCAAGTAATCGTTCCAGGTAAACCGATTGAAGGCCCGGGCCAACATCAGACACATCGTGATTTACAAAAATTCGCTGGAGATATTCAGTGGAAATATGATGAGCATAACAATAAAATTATGCCGTGGATTGTTGAAATTAACGGAGACTTGAAAACGAACCTTGGTGAAACGACATATGTTGACCGTTTAGGTCCAGGACATGAAGTGATACCAGAATCAATTCAAGTTAGCGTCGTCCATAGTAATAACGGACCGACAGGCAATGATATTGTAAAGGCACCGTATACAGGTCCAGAGCCGACAGTTGTCGTTGATCCAGACTTGAAAGGATTTAAAGTAACGTTTGCAGATGATACGTTAAGCGGTTATCGTGCTGATATTCGATACGACACGAAAGTGACAGATGAGAACGTAGCGAAGTGGGTAAACCACGGTGACGTATCAAATGATAAATATAATGCAGGTTCAGATGCATCATACAATAATACAGCATCAGGAATTGCGGATCGCGGTAAAAATGATACGCCGAATACTGTTAAGTTAGTAAAAGTAGAAGGTGATGTGAACGGTCCAGGAATCGAGGGAGTCGAATTCCTCATCTTTAATCAGCAAGGAGAACAAGTTGCAAAGACATTGTACCCGACAAATCATAAAGGGGTCGCATCGATTTGGAATCCTGAAAAAGGCGAAAGATTAGAACCGGGAGTGTACTATGCGACAGAGATTCTCGGAGAACATAATGCGAAGTACGATGTAGATCCGAATAAGCGATACTATTTCGTAATTGAAGATAATAAAGGAACAGTTTTAACAGTTATTAACGATTTAAAAGAAGAAGTAAAGACAGATATTAAAGTGACGAAGAAGTGGGAAAATGATTCAGTTGAACAGCGCCCACACTCGATTTCGGTTCAAGTGTATCAAAACGGTAAACCATTCGGTGAAGCATATGAAGTAACAGCAGCTGAAAACTGGACAAAAATTGTTCGTGGATTACCGAAATATGATGCAGAAGGTAACGCATATCAATATACAATTGAAGAAACAAACGTTCCAGAAGGATACACGTCAAATGTAAAAGGATATACGATTACGAACACATATGAAGAACAAAAACAATCTCAAGAAATTGAGTTAGTGAAGCGTGATGCGAAAGATGAAACAATTGTTTTAGCAGGCGCAGTCTTTGAACTATTTAATGAACGAGACGAAAGTCAAGGTACGTATACAACGAATGCTGAAGGTAAAATTGTCGTTACAGATTTACCAGAAGGCGAATACTATTTCGTGGAGAAAAAAGCGCCATTAGGATATGAATTATCAACTGAAAAACATATCGTTCAAGATGGTAAAGTAACAGTAACGAACGAAAAAGTAGTAGAAATTGAAAAAACATTTACGTATGCAGTTCATAAAATTGACGCAGAAACGAAAAAGCCTTTACAAGGTGTTCAATTTGAATTGCAGACGACAGATGGTGAAGTTGTACGTACAGGTGAAACGAACGCAGCAGGTAACCTCACATTTACGAAATTACCAGAAGGTGAGTACGTATTTGTAGAAGTCGCTCCTTTAGATGGCTATACAGCGTTACAAGAACCAGTTGTTGCGGAAGAAGATCAAACAGTAACAATTGAGAACGAAAAAACACCTGTTCAACCAGAAGAACCTGAACCGAAAGTAGAATTAACGAAAATCGATTCAAAAGAGCATGATGAAGTATTAGAAGGTGCACAATTTGAATTGTATCAAGTCGTTGATGGTGAAGATGTTTTAGTGATGAACGGTGAAGAAAAGAACTTTACAACAGATCAAAACGGTAAAGTTATCGTGGAAAACTTGACAGAAGGACAATATTATTTCATTGAAACGAAGGCACCGAAAGGGTATTTACTCAATGAAGAAAAGCAATATTTCACAATTTTAAAAGATAACAACATCACGAAATTGACAGTTGAAAACGAAAAAGAGTCAATCGAAGTAGAAGGTCCGACACCAGTAGAACCAGAAAGTCCGACACCAGTAGAGCCTGAAGAGCCAAAACCAGAAGTAGAATTGACGAAAGTCGATTCGAAAAATCACGATAAAGTATTAGCTGGTGCACAGTTCGAGTTGTATCAAGTCATTGATGGCGAAGCAGTTCAAGTGAAAAATGGTGAAAGTTCATCATTTGAAACAGATGAATTCGGTAAAATTATCGTCAAAGATTTAGCGGTCGGAGAGTATTACTTCATCGAAACGAAAGCACCGAAAGGGTACGAATTAAATAAAGAAAAGCAACATTTCGTCATTTCAGATGAAGAAAATACGACAAAAATTACAGTAGAAAACAAAAAGCGCTCATCAGGTGGAGGGGGCGGTGGTACACCACCAACTGATCCAGAAAACCCGGCACCGGTAGAGCCTGAAGAACCAAATAATCCGGAGACGGTCGATCCGACTGAACCGACTAATCCAGATGCAACAGACCCAGAAAAACCATCGGATTTGACACCAGTCGATCCAGATGAACCAGAAAATCCAAACGTACCAAATGAAGAAAATTATCAAAACTCACCTAACAGTAATGAAAATATAGAAAAATTACCACAAACAGGTGAAGAGTTGTACGTTGCAATGAAATATGTAGGATTACTACTTATTTTAGCAGGTTCTGTCGTAGCTTTACGTCGTAGAACAGTATAAAAAACGAAAAAGAGATTAAGAGACAAAAGACACCCTAAAAAATTTTAGGGTGTCTTTTTTTATACAGTTTTCGACTGGCTCGCATAAAGGCCTGCGAATAAAATAATGAGGGTCATGCTGAGTAAAATATAGAGGGATGTGTCCCAGTCTAATGTTAAGTCGTACACTTTCCCGAAGATGACTGGGCCTGTCGCGGCGAGTAAGTAACCTGCAGATTGTGCCATCCCAGACAGCTGTGCTGCTTCATCTACTGTATTCGTCCGCAATGTGAACAGCATCATCGCTAAACTGAACGCACTACCCGCGCCAATGCCGAGCGAAATGACAGCAGGAAGGATGAGAACAGGCTCGTTAATAATTAAGAAAACAATTCCTGTTGCGAAAGCGAGCGCAGTAAAAATCGCTAACCCGAATTGATTTTTCATTTTACCAGCGATAATTGGTACGATGAACGTAACGGGTACAATCGTCATTTGTACAGCAAACAACATCCACCCAGCACTTTCAGGTGAGTACCCTTTCGTCTGAAGCATCGGCGGTAACCAAGCGACGATCGTATAAAAGAGTAGAGATTGTGTCCCCATAAATAACGTCACTGCCCAAGCGAGTGGTGATTTGAGGAGTGAAGGCTTTTTCTCTTGTGAAGTCACTTTCGGTGGCACGATATTTTGTTTTAATTGAGGCATCCAAACGATCGTTGCGAGTAAAGAGAGCCCACCAAATACTGCGAGTGAACCTTGCCACCCGAGTGAGCCAACATTTGATAAAGGCACACTAATTCCTGATGCGAGCGCCCCAAAAATATTCATAAAGACAGCGTATAAACCGGTCATTAATCCAATTTTATGCGGGAATTTTAATTTCACATATCCAGGCAATAATACGTTCCCGATTGAAATGGCTAATCCTAGCAAAATCGTTCCGCCAAATAGTAGCGCGATAGAAGAAGTCGAGCGAATAAAAATCCCGATTGTTAGAGCAATCATCGAGTAAAAGATCGTTCGTTCTAATCCGAATCGCTGTGCGATTTTCGGAGCGAACGGTGAGAAGATGGCGAACGCAAGTAACGGAATCGTCGTAATAGAACCTGCGACCGCATTCGAGAGTTGTAAGTCGTCGACGATATCATTAATTAAAGAGCCGACCGCTGTAATCGGGGCTCGTAAGTTGGCGGCGATCAGCATAATTCCGATAATGAGAAGCCACGATTTATTCGTTGAAGATTTTGTCATAATAATTCTCCTTTTGATGTTTCGTACACATGTTGAAATTGCGTAATATAACGTTCCGCTTCGATTAACGCTTGTGCGACGTCACGTTGTTGAATCGCTTCGAACAATTCAGTATGGATGTGCCGGTGAATCGCAAATTCTTGATCGGTCGACACGAGTTCGCGAATCGACTGTTCGATTCGTTCAGACAATTGACCGTATAGATCGATTAATAAATCGTTGTGTGAAGCGCGGATGACTGCTTCGTGAAAGGTGAAGTCCGCTTTTAAAAACGCTTCAATATCGTGCGCTTCCAGTGCAGCTTTCGCTCGTGTCATCGCTCGTTCCATCTCTAGTAGTTGTTCTTCCGTATGATGTAAGCTCGCAAGCCGTGCCGCTTCTCGTTCTAATGCGAAACGCACTTCTAACGTATGGCGCAACTGTTGGGTCGCCAATTCTTTTTGAATGACGGCCGAAAAGCTGTTGCGTGCGCAAACGATCGTCCCACTTCCTTGTTTTGACTGTAAGACGCCTGTGTGGACGAGCGCTTTAATCGCTTCGCGTATCGTATTGCGACTCACGTCAAAACGTTCAACGAGCTCTGGTTCAGAAGGAATTTTTGAACCGACCGGCCACGTTTCATTTTCAATTTCACGCTCGATCGCTTCCGTCACTTGTTCGACGAGCGTTTTTCTCGATAATGTATTCATATGACAAATCCTTTCTTTAAGTAAAGTTGTAGGATGATTGGTTGTTTAAAAACTTTAACATATTCATATAAAATTCACAATGATAGAACGTGAAATTTGTAAACATAAGAAGAAAGAAGTATATAATAGAAGAAATAGTGATTGAAGGAGAGAGTAGATTGAAGAAACGAATTGCGGTAGACATGGATGAAGTGTTAGCAGATTTTTCAGGAAC
>JASLHQ010000192.1 GCA_030152265.1 Savagea sp. | reverse complement strand
AACACGCATTAACAACATTCCTGTCGCCGTCACACCTGTCGCTTGACCGAAGTCACCGATCGCACGTTCAAACCAGTACGACGGTAAAATGCGCGGTGCGAGAACGAGCACTGTGAAAATGTTCCACGCGATTCCTGTTGCTGCTAACAATAAAAATGGCACCATATATGTACCTAATACTTCTAAAGAAATCGTTCCAATCGCAGAAACGATTAAAATATCGAGTGCGAATCCTTGAATACGATTCACCGTCGCACGGTCCATCAACTCGGTACTATCTAAACGAGTGAAAATCGATTGCACGATAATACTCCCGATCATCGCTAATGGGAATAACGGGATGTACGTCATTAATTCAGAACCGAAAATGAGCGACTCTCCGACGACGAGCCCTTTCAAAATTAACCAACCGACTAAAATAGCAAGTCCGACGAACGCGAAGTGTAATGACAACGGTTCGATTGACTCTGCACGCACCGTCATCGTAATTCCTGGTTCACGGTTTTGGAATTCCATAATTCCTTTTTTACGCAAATCTGAAAATCCTTCGACGTTTTTAATTTCTTTCGTATGTCCTTTACGCACTGCCCAGTTAATTAAAATCATACCGAAAATAACACCGGACAATAATCCGATTGTCGCAAGTCCAATCGACAAATCATAACCATCGCTAAAGCCCATTTTTTCAAACGTTCCTGCCATACCTGCTGCTGTACCATGTCCACCTTCGAATGCGATTTCGATTAAAGAACCGACAATTGGCGGCAATCCGAAAAACGGTGTTAACACGAGCAATGTGACGAGCATACCGACGACATATTGACCGAAACCAACCGTCCAGCCGAATGCAAGCTGTGGCCCTGCAAGACGCCATACTTTTTTCATGCTCGGTAAAACGGTTCCAAGGAAGAGCGTCGCAAACACGACGTTAATCATTAACCCTGGTAACGCTTTCCAAACTGTTATAAAAGTAGAAGGGATTACTCCATCTACAAAAAATGACGCGTCTCCAACGAGTGGAGCTAACAACTTTCCTAATACTTGCGGACCTACTAAAAGCGCTACAAATCCCCCGATAATCGACGAAGGGACAAATAAATTTTGCAGCCATTTCACATGGACACGCAGCCACTTTCCGATAAGTAAAAATACTCCTAAATACAACAACGCAAATCCAATCTGATTCGGTGTCATACATCTTCACCTCTTCTTCCAAATACTATCGTAATATAAGCAGTTTTGATACGCTATATATTTTTCAATGTTCTTTTATTCTTATTTTTCTTTATTTTCAGTTTTCATTTATCGTTTTACAGTTGAAAGTGGTCATAGATACAAATCTATGACCACTTTCATTCACATTTCTTCCTTTGCATAAAACATGAGACATACATCGACAATTTCATCGCGTAACTCCGGCTCATTGTGCACTTCATGGCGATAAGAAGGGAACATAATTGTCGTGACATCTTCAACACCCGCATTCAATAAGCCATTCGCTACACGGTATACGCCCTCTCCATACATTCCGACTGGGTCTTGATCTCCCGCCACTTGTAAAACCGGAACATGTTTCGGAAACTTCTCATAAAACGCATCCGCGTTCACATACTCATTTAACGCTAAAAAATTGTACAACGTTTCAAGCGTTAAACTCGCTGTCGTATTCATCGGGTCACTGAAGTTATCAGCGATAACCCCTTCATCGAGAGCGATCCATTCGTTCCCATTTTTCACATTCGGCACACGAGCGAATAGTGGAGCGAACACTTGTGCAACGAGGTCGTCATCACACATCCCTCCTTGCCCATCTTCTACTTTCTTTTTCACCGTTTCAAAAATCGTTTCATCTTGTAAAAATGGTACGACTGTTCCACATAATACGACGCCTTCTACTTCTTCATTCAATACGTTATGAAGTCTCGCCGTTAAAAGACGTGCGATGAGCGACCCCCAACTGTGACCGAAAATAAAGTAAGGTAAGTCTTTGCCAAATTGTGTTCTCGCTTTTTCATACAACGTAATTTCATCTTGAATGACCGCTTCATAGCCACCTTTTCCGACATTGCCAAACGTGTCGTTTTTTTGTGCTGTCAGTCCGTGACCGATGTGGTCTGTTGCGATGACGATATACCCTTCGTCAACGAAATGTTGAATCATCCGGATGTAGCGACGATGATGCTCTAGAAAACCATGAATTAATTGAATAATTCCAACAGGCTTACCGAGCGGCGTATAATATTTTGCGACGACCGTATCTCTTTTATTTGCCGATTGAAACTCGATGTCATAAATTGCCATTTGTCATCCCTCATTTTTTAGTTGATACTCATCTGTTCCCTTCCACTCCATCTTAAAACATAAAAAAATCTTCCACTTTATGAAAAGTGAAAGATTTTTAAAGTTTATTCACGGTATAAAAACATTAATGCCGGTAAAATAACTAAGCTACCAATCACACCTACTGCTGTTGCTGTCAATGTAACTGAGTTTTCAGTCGTCGTATCGATCGCTGGCTCTGCTGCTGCTGCTAAGCTTGGCATGAACACAACTGCGAGTAAAAGGACGAGCGCTGGAATCATTGATTTGAATTTCACAAAAATTCTCCCCTTTCTATAATAAAAATAGGAATATCGAAAGTGATTTTCGCGTAAGGAAACTTTCAATCATTTCTATTATACTTCATTTTTGAAGAATAGGAAGGGCCTTCTCCTAATTCATATTTCAATTCCTACCTATATATACGACAAAACTGTCACTTTTTCATTTGTGAACTATTATTGAATTTTATGAAAGAAGAAGGTTAACCTTCTTTCCTTCCATCGATTATGGTAAACTAGCAAAGTATTTGCCATCTATATTTAGATGAGTGAATACGAAGCGAAGGAGAGAAAATATGATTACAGTTGAAGAGCGTTACCCAGATGTAAAAATTATGAGACAAGCTGATGAACCTTTATTTGGATTTTATAAAAATATTCATGACATCCCACGCGACCGTGGAGGAATCATTTTATTTTCAGATGAAGAAGGAAATGTATTGTTCGTTGGAAAAGCGCGTAAACTACGCCAGCGTGTCAAACGTCATTTAGAAGATAATGTATCGCCATTAAAAGACGTACGTGATGACATTGCGAAAATTGAAGTATGGTTTATCGAAGATCCAATGCACCGTGAAATGTTAGAGACGTATTATATTAATACGAAATTCTCGAAATATAACCGTGATAAAGTATTTTTTGATCATTAATTGATGGAGCGTAAATCACCGAGATTTGCGCTTTTTTTATTTTTATTCATAGTTCTAAAGAACTTTATTTAATTAAGGTGTTAACACCTACTTTAACGTAATTTTAATTTTATTATCATGTTTTTTGTGACATTTTCTTTATTTTTTCATAAAAAATATTTCTTTTCACTCTATCTTCTTTCATCATTTTTCAAGTGTTTTATTTTATCATGCTATGCTTGAACAGTGTCATATTGCGACTCATTCATTTTACTGAATATTCCGTAATCTCAATATGCGAAGGAGGATTTTTTATTATGATAATTTTTGATCATGTTGGCAAAACGTACGAAGGAGGTTTTCAAGCCGTTCAAGATGTGAGCTTTCAAATTGAACGAGGGGAATTACTCGTCTTAATCGGACCGAGTGGGTCAGGTAAATCGACAACGATGAAAATGATTAACCGAATCATCCCTCATACGACAGGCACTATTCGTGTCAACGGTAAAGACAATACGACATACAATCCGTCAGAACTGC
>JASLHQ010000183.1 GCA_030152265.1 Savagea sp. | reverse complement strand
TTTCTTCACTTTAAGCGTCGGAGTCTCTGTTATGATTACGTACGCCTCTTATTTAGGGAAAGACGAACAGATTGGGAGTGCTTCGATTCACGTCGCATTGATGAATATTTTTATTTCAATTTTAGCAGGACTCGTCATCTTCCCTGCCGTCTTCGCACTCGGCTTTCAACCCGATGCGGGACCAGGACTTGCATTCGTCATTTTACCTGCCGTCTTTGAACAAATGCCACTCGGTTCATTATTCGTCATTTTGTTCTTTATTTTATTATTGTTTGCGACGTTGACGTCTTCTATTTCAATGTTGGAAATTCTCGTCTCCGTCGTCATCGGAAAGCGTCGAACGAATCGTGTACGTATCGCATGGATCGGTGGACTACTCATTTTCATCGTTGGAATTCCGAGCACTTTATCGTTCGGCATATGGTCTCATATTCAAATTGCGAACAAAAGTATTTTTGATGCGGTCGACTTTTTAACAAACGGAATCGGAATGCCGATCGGTGCGTTCTTCATTTCGTTATTCGCAGGCTATTATTATAAAACTTCCGTTTCGAAACAAGAATTAAACACTCATCCACTATTTTATTACGTGTGGCTCGTCTTAATTCGCTTCGTCACGCCTGTTGCGATCGTTATCATTTTCATTCAAGGTATTCGCAATGTTCTATAAATCACAAGAACCGTCTTTTGCATAATCGCAAAAGACGGTTCTTTTTATTGATAAGCCTCAATGAACTGTTCAAAGCTCTCCGAGTAGGCACGATTCGCTACGGAAGAAGCATCTAGATGGAAGGTGATTGCACCATTTACTAATACATATTCACCATCTTCAGATCCTTCTCCTCCACGCTCTACTGTCGCACCACGTAATTCGAAATATTGCTTCGCCTCTTCATATAGCTCTTCTCGTTGCCTAATATATGTTTCAACTTCGTCATTCATCACCGTATAAGCATCGACTCGTGTCATTCCATCAATCATTTGACGCTCATTTGTTTGTTCATTAAAGCAATGCATTTTATACCAAACGAAAATCGCTTCGTTCTCATCATCAGGTAACATATAACGAGTGAAAGGGACAACATATCCTTGCCACTCTACCTCAGCATATACTGGAATTTCTTCCTTCATTAAAGCGTATGTAACAAATTCGACTTCATCAATTGTATATCGATCTTTACGCACGAATGGAATTTGCTCTATCCAAGCAATCACTTGTTCTTCTGTGGGGAATAGACCAATTTTATGCGTATATTCCCCTTGCAATAATTCTAATAAAAACATACAAATTCCTCCTTTTTTATTTACTCATATGCCCCCCTATTATATCATCTACTTTTTTATTTTACTGTCTTTCTCCCAGTTTCCTTTAAATCGTTCTACAATCTCTAATTTTAAATACGATGGAAATATTAATTATATTTTTTAAAGTTAGTCATTATTTTATTTAAAGACGAGATATACGTATAAAACAGTAATTTTCTTTCAAAAGAAATCATTTATTCTATTGACAATGAATTGGTAATTGACCGAATTGCTAGTTTTTAATTAATTTTCTGAAAATAAGTATACAGACTATTTAAAATATAGTACAATAGCTAATCTATAGGGAGGTAATAATATATGATTGACAATCCGCTTATTGCGACAACATTAATTTTCGCTTTAATTGCGATTGGAGAATGGGTTTCGATTTTAACGCGAGCTCGTGTTCCGATGCTACTTACGGCGATGGTAGGGTATTTAACTTGTGTGTGGACTGGGATTTTGCCAGTAGATATTTTAGATAAAGCGATGTTCCCAGCACTCGGTGCTATTTTAATCGCTCCAGCTATTTTACATATGGGTACATTAATTCCATCGAGTTTACTGAAAAGTCAAATTAAAGCTGTTTTAATTTCTTTAGGTGGACTCATCGTTTCAGGAATTTTCATTTTGACATTTATTACATTGTTGTTTGACTATCCGACTGCTGTTGCCGGTGTCGGCCCAATTAGTGGTGGAATTATCGCACTTCTCATCACTTCTGAAAAATTAACAGAGTTAGGATATAGTGCGATCATCGTCATTCCAGCGCTCGTCGTCGCGTTCCAAGGAGTACTTGGCATGCCACTTGCGACTTATTTTATGCGCAAATATACGAAGCAAATGCAAGCACAAATCGACCGCGGTGAATTCGTTCCGATGGTGACAGAAGAAGATTTCGCTTCCGTCGATGTAAGTAAACAACATCCATTATTCCAAAGCTCCACTATTAAATTGTTCTTCGTCTTCGTCGGCGCGGCAATCGCCGTCGTACTCGGAGAATGGACAGGAATTCATTACAGCTTATGGGCGCTTGCTATCGGGATCTTCGGATTGCGTGTACGCATCTTCGAACCACGTACACTTGAAAAATCGAACTCATTTACGATCGTTATGCTCAGCATTATTTTCGTCGTCATCGGAACGATGGGTGGCGTCACTCCACAACAAGTGTGGGAAAATTTACCGGCGATCATTGCAATTTTATTGATCGGTACACTCGGCATTTCAATCGGTGGCGCAATCATGTCGAAAGTTGTGAAATGGAATCCTTACAAAGGGATGCCTGTCGCATTAACGGCATTGTTCGGCTTCCCAGGTGATTATATTTTATGTGAAGAAGTGAGCCGTAGTTCGGGACGAAATGATGAAGAGAAAAAGATGATTTTCAACGAACTGCTCGCACCGATGATCATCGGTGGATTCACAACGGTTACAGTCGCTTCCGTCGTCATCGCAAGTATTTTAGTCAACACATTGTAATTTTAAGGAGATGTAGGATATGTATATTATTCAAAATGTTCAATTAATCGATGGAACAGGTAACGCACCTGTTTCCAATGCAGTTGTCGTAATAGAGGAAAATAAAATTCAATACGCAGGACCTGCGAGTGGCTACACATTAACAGGAAAAGAAACAGTAATCGACGGAAATGGCGGTACCGTCATGCCAGGGATGATCGATACACATGTCCATATGCGCCTCGAATATAAACCGATGGCACAAGCGTTAACGACACCATTTTCATACGGATTTTACGAGGCGATCGACTATTTCCAACGCACGCTTGACGCTGGAGTCACTTCTGTTCGAGACGCACTCGGTGCAGACTTAGGAATGAAACAAGCGATTGAAAATGGCCTCATCGCAGGTCCTCGTATGCAAGTGAGCATTAATGCTTTAACGATTACAGGCGGTCACGGTGACGGATATACCGTTTCAGGTACGACAGTTGATTTGCTCGCAAGTGACTATCCTGGAATGCCACACGGAATGTGCGACGGTGTCGAAGAAGTTCGCAAAAAAACACGCGAAATGTTACGTGCTGGTGCTGAAGTGATTAAAGTTCACGCAACGGGCGGTGTGCTCAGTGCGACAGACCATCCTGAATTCGCTCAGTTCTCTGAAGAGGAGCTACGCGTTATGGTAGAAGAGGCAGAATTCCGTAAAGGAACGAAAGTGATGGCACACGCGCAAGGTGCACAAGGCATTAAAAATGCGGTGCGTGCAGGCGTTCATTCGATTGAGCACGGCATTTTCATCGATGACGAAGCGATTGAATTGATGCTGAAAAACGGCACGTACCTCGTACCGACATTGCTCGCTCCTGTCGCTGTTTTAGAGACAGCACACGAAGTCGGCATGCCAGAAACAGCGATTCAAAAATCGAAAGAAGTGATTGAAATTCACCGCGAAAGCTTCACGAAAGCATACAAAGCAGGTGTGAAAATTGCAATGGGTACAGACGCAGGTGTATTCAAACACGGTACAAACTTGCGTGAGCTCGGCTTAATGGTCGATGCTGAAATGACACCGATGGATGCAATTGTCGCTTCAACGAAAACAGCAGCGGAATGTCTCGGCTGGGAAGACCGTCTTGGGACACTCGAACGAGGCAAACTCGCTGACTTAATTATTTCATCGAACGATCCAATCGCTGACATTCACGGTTTAGCGAATACAGAAAACATTCAACTCGTCATGAAAGACGGCGTGATTGAGAAAAACTTACTCGATTAATTTAAAAAGCGTTCCTCCCCTCTTCTTTAGAGGAAAGGAACGCTTTAGTTTTGTTGTAAAATGGTACTTTCTAACAAATAATTCACTTCATACTTCTGTGCCAAGTGACGTAACCACTTCCAAAGCTCCTTCTCTTCAATTTCTTCTTGTTGAAACTGTAAGAGTAAATCAAATGTCTCATTCTTCTCTTTTTGTGTCGCTTTCTTTTTAAAATAACCCCACATATGTTCATAGCTATTCGTGACAGAACCGATTGTCGGAATAAGCATCTTCGCCTCCTCAATCGCATGAGACAACTGTTCAACATCCCAATTTTGATGATTTTTTTGAATGTGGCGATACGAAGCTTCATTATGTGCCAACACTTCATATTTTGACGTGCGCCAAAGTTGTTCTTTGTTCATACAAATCCCTCTCTTCTATCAAAAAACACGCATACAATGAGTATACGTGTTTTTCGACATTATAGGAGTGTTTCAACTACTTTTTTCTTCCATTGTAAAAACTCTTCACTTAAATACAATTGATCTGAGCGAGGACGGGAGAAAGGTACTTCTATCACCTCTTTAACCGTGGCGGGGTTCGTCGATAAAATGATGATTCGATCCGATAAAAACAGCGCTTCTTCAATGTCATGAGTTATAAATAATATCGATTTATCATATTGTTCCCACGTTTCCAAAAGCCAACGTTGCATATCTTTTTTCGTAAAAGAATCGAGAGCTGAGAAAGGTTCATCTAAGCACATAATTGACTGTGGACTCAACAGTGCGCGGATGAAAGCGACTCGTTGTTTCATGCCTCCTGAAAGCTGATGTGGGTAGGCTTTCAGCATGTCTCCAAGATTCGCTTTTTGCAATAACTGTTTCGCAAGCTCTTCGTTCGGTGCGCCTGTTAATTCGCTACCGAGCGTCGCATTTTGTAAAACGGTACGCCACGGAAAGAGGGAAGGTTGTTGTGGCATATAACTAATATGCCCCCGTTCTCCCGTAATTTTTTTGTCCTCTAATAGTACTTGTCCTTCATCTGGTTGTAATAGTCCCCCTATCAAATGAAAGAGGGTACTTTTACCACTACCCGAAGGTCCGATAATTGAAACAAATTCACCCTGTTTTAATGTGAACGTAATATCGGATAAAATGAGACGGTCTCCAAATGACTTACTTAACGATTCGATTTTGAGGCTCATATCATTTTTCCACTCCTTCACGATTCCAACGGGTAAACAACTTCTCTAACAATAAAAAGAATCCAAAAAATAGTAAGCTTAATACGATCGTGACGACGATTGCTACGAAAACACGCGGTGTACGGTAAGAAGATGCGGACAATGTCATAAACACGCCGATTCCTTTTTGTGCACCGAGCCATTCCGCTACGACCCCTGTCATTACACTATAAGTTGCTGCAATTTTAATCCCTGAAAAAATCGATGGAATTGCATAAGGCAATTGTAATTTAAAGAAAATTTGCTTGCGGCTCGCTCCCATCATTTTCATGTAATGCATCAACTCTCGATCCGTCTGTCCGAAGCCATCCAATGTGGCAATCGCAATCGGGAAAAATGCCGTCATCGCGATAATTAAAATTTTCGGAAAATCTCCAAGCCCAAACCAAATCATAAAGAGTGGTGCAAGTACGATAATCGGGATATTTTGAGAAATGACGAGAAATGGCATAACAATTTCTCGCATGATCGGAAATATGTGCAAAATCGTTGCTGTCGTAATCCCTGCTAAAATTCCGAATGAAAAACCGATAAGTACTAATTTTACAGTAGATGCAATGTGTGGCACGAATGTCGGGAAAACTTCAATCATTTCTTTCACAATTAAAGTCGGTGCAGGCAATACCCAAGACTCGATTTCAAACAGTCGCGTCGCTATTTCCCAAAAAATGATAAATAAAAGTAAAGCGATCGCTGGGCGCCACATTTTAGAAAATTTCATCATGTAGCACCTTACTTTTTAGCATTTTCGATAAATTGATTCGTAAACGCTGCACTTGCATCTACTTCTACTTCAATGATGTTTTCATCATACATAAACTTCGCGTAATCGACCCATCGCTTCTCTTCTTGCGTTCCCCATACTGGCGCATCTTCTTGATAAAGTGGTGACAACCATTCTTGACTGCGCTTTACTAATTCTGGGTTTAAATCTGGCTCTTCCGCAATTAAAATGTCCGCCGTTTCCTCTGGATTTTCAATCGCATATTCATATCCTTTTAAAACAGCCGTCACGAAAGCTTGAACCGTTTCAGGGTCTTGTTCAATCATCTCTTCGTTCGTGATGATTACCGGAGAGTACGTATTTAATTCTGGTGCGTAATCAATCGTTTTAATGAAGTTCATATCTGCTCCACGCACTTCTCCTTCGATACCTGTCCATGCATAGAAAATGCTGACGAAATCAACGTCACGTTGTGTCGCGATGAAGTAATCTGTATTTCCTACTTGGACCATATCCACTTTGCTCGCGTCGCCGCCTTCACTTTTCATAACTGCTTGCAACATCGATTTTTCTAAGTCTGAACCGTACGCTCCGTAAACGCGTCCTTCAAAATCTTTCGGTGTTTTAATTCCTTTATCTGTCGGCGTATAGTAACCGCCCGTATTTTGTTGAATGATCGCAGCGATTGAGACGACCGGCATATTTTCGGCACGCGCCTGTGTCACTTGTGTTTGGAAGCTGATCCCGAATTCTGCTTTTCCTGTTGCGACAATTTGTTCTGTACGCACTTCCCCTGGAAGCATAATTTCAACGTCTAACCCTTCCTCTTCAAAATACCCTTGAGCTTTCGCTGCATAAATTCCTGAGTGGTTCGTATTCGGTGTCCAATCTAAAAAGAGTTGCACTTTTTTTAAATCTTCACCCGATTCTGAATTCGCGTTTTCTTTTTGTTCTGCTTCTTCTCCTTGACACGCGACGAGCACGAGTGTCAATAAACTGAGAAACAGTACTTTATACCACGTTCTCATTATCTTTTATCCTCCTACTTTTTTATTTTACTACTCTTCATTACATCTTTTTTTATTTTTTCAATAAAAAATCCTCCTAATCGTTTCTTTTTCTAAAAAGAGACGCCTAGAAGGAAGTAATGCAAAAAAATATCTACTTCCCTCCGCTCGTACTAACGAGTTCAGGTTCTAAGAGTATTTCTCAGCCAAAAAGGCACCCCTAGTAGAAAAAAACGTGATGTAATTGTATGTTCATCATAACTGAGTATGAATATTTGTCAATATTAATTTTACATTGTGACAGAATAGCGTCATTTACCAATTTTTCCTGACAGTCTAATTTATGTTAATGTCCATTCATATATAGGACTCGGTCTTCCTTTCCCACCGCGCTTTTCTTCGCCTACTTTCAATAGTACGTCTGCCTCCACTAACGTTTTTACGAGACGTTGGGCTGTACGACTTCCAATCGCTAACTCTAGCATGACATCTTGCGTCGTAAATGTCGTCCATTTTTTTGAAATAATCGCACGATAAAGCGATTCGACATGATGAAGCGCTACTTTGCTTTCTTGAAACTGTTCATACAAGTAGCCTAACTGTGGCATCGTATGCTTTTCTTCCGCTTCTATAAAACGAGGGATTGTTTCTTCTTCCGCCATGGCGATTGCGATGTGATCTTCGCTCGTCCTAGCGTAACGCAACGCCTCTGTCGCATATTGTTCCGCTTGCAATGCCGAATCACCAAAACCGATTCCGACACGCAACGTCATATTGTATTCATTATGGATATGTTTTAATTCAAGGTGCATGTTGGACAGTTGATCATATACTTCTCCACGTGACGTAATCATCATATACCGTTCATGACCTAACGTAAAAAAAGAACCGTTCAATTGACGGCTAATTTGCAACATTGCCATTTGAATACGCAACGCTTCCGTTTGAATATCAAAAGACAATGTACGCTTTTGGTCTAACCCGAATATTTCAATCGCACATGCCGCGATTTGCGTTCTCTTAAAATAGTCCGCTTCCGCTCGCTGTTCAATCGCTTGTATCACTTGGCGTGTCGCTAAATTTGTCGTGCTAACCCACTCCGCTGGAATCCCTTCTGCACATAACACCTCTTTCACTTCTGGATAACATGTTAAAATGCCATCTACTTCGCCTAATTTCCATGCCGTACGATGTTTATCAATCAATAGTTGATAGGCGTCATAAGGATCAAAATACTCAATGTAACTTAATTGAACGTCCATACTTAATTGTTCTAAAGAATGTTCTGCTACCTCACC
>JASLHQ010000181.1 GCA_030152265.1 Savagea sp. | reverse complement strand
TTCTATTCTGTATATGATACAGTTTACAATCCTTATTGTACCGCATAAGTAGCGAAACGAAAAGAGGAATCCACATAATAATTTCGTTTTCCCCTTTTTCCGTCCACTTCTTGTAACAATTCGCTTTCATTTTTTCATTTCAACGTATTTTTTAACTCGGATGGAGCATTCGTTAATTTTTCACGTTAAATATCGCTAGAAAGCTTGATTTCAACGTTTTATTCTTCTCTCGTCACAGCGCTCCAAAAAAGAGAAAAACACTTAAAAAGAACTGTGTAGATTTGTGAAACTTCTGTGAACAAAACATAGCTTGCCACGCTTTTTATAACACGAGAAAAATACCGATTAACACTAAACCGACATATCCTGAAATTGTGAAAAAGATGAGTCGATGTTTACGTCCAATTCCGAGCCAAAGTACACAGTTTAAAATGAGAAGGCCGATTAAAATAAAGGTATTGCTTGGAAAAAAAGCATCCCAACTATGTAAAGATACAGATAATAATAATAAAGACGCAATTGCAAATAAAGCCGGACGGGCATCATTTTCTCCGATGTTAAACAACCTTCCACCCACTAATAAAAAGACGGCAAATATTGTGACGAGTACTGTCGTCAATACTTGTTGATCAGGTAATAAAAATAAACTAACTAACAATGCCGCTCCAATTATTCCAAGCCAGACGACACGATTCCACATTCTCGATTTCTCTTTTTCTCTTAATGAGTCTTTTACGGTAATTTCTTCAGTCTCTTTTTGGTCTCCTTGCGAGTATAAAGCGAGTAAAAAATCACAATATTGATCAGGTAATAGCTTCGATTGCTTCCAATACTTTATTTCAGCAACGATGATTTTTTTACGTTGCTCGTTCATACCGTCCACTCCTACTCTATCCATAGTCAATGACCCTCACTTTCTTAATAAAGTGAGGGTGCTTATTATTATTCTAAAAAGTCTTTCAATCGTTTACTGCGTGACGGATGGCGTAATTTACGCAACGCTTTCGCTTCGATTTGACGAATTCGCTCACGTGTGACTCCGAACACTTTCCCGACTTCTTCTAACGTACGAGTACGTCCGTCATCTAATCCGAAACGGAGACGTAAAACGTTTTCTTCTCGGTCTGTCAACGTATCGAGCACGTCTTCTAACTGTTCTTTTAATAATTCATACGCTGCGTGATCTGCTGGAGATTGCGCTTCCGAGTCTTCGATGAAATCTCCTAAATGAGAGTCGTCTTCCTCACCAATTGGGGTCTCTAAAGAAACAGGCTCTTGTGCGATTTTCAAAATTTCACGCACTTTTTCAGCTGTCAACTCCATTTCTTCTCCAATTTCTTCAGGAGTCGGTTCACGCCCTAAATCTTGGAGTAATTGACGTTGGACCCGGATTAATTTATTGATTGTTTCCACCATGTGAACCGGGATACGAATCGTACGTGCTTGGTCTGCAATCGCACGCGTAATCGCCTGACGAATCCACCATGTCGCATACGTACTAAATTTGAATCCTTTCGTATGGTCGAACTTTTCAACTGCTTTAATGAGTCCCATATTTCCTTCTTGGATTAAGTCTAAGAAAAGCATGCCACGGCCGACATAGCGTTTCGCGATACTGACGACGAGACGCAAGTTCGCTTCCGCTAATTTTTTCTTCGCTTCTTCCCCGCGCACGATGACGATATCTAACTCTTCATCGAAATAATTTGGGTCTTCTTCACGAAGTTCAGCAAGCTTTTCTTCCGCTTCCATTCCTGCTGCAATTTTAATCGCTAACTCTACTTCTTCATCTCCTGTTAATAAATCGACACGCCCAATTTCTTTCAAATACATGCGAACAGGGTCGTTAATTTTCACACCAGGAGGAACACTTAAATCTTTCATATTAAATTTTTCTTTTTTCTTATCGTCTTCTTCTTTTGTCGTTTCATCATCTTCTTTACGATTTAATTCGATATTCGCATCTTCCACTTCATCTAAAAATTGTTCGAATTGTTCTGGCTCCATTTCAAACTGTGCAAGTTCTTTCGTCACCTCGTCTAACGTTAACTCACCATTTTTTTCGCCTAATTCTAACAATTTTTTTTTCGCTTCATCTAATGTCAATTCTTTCTTTGTCATCGTTGTTCCTCCTTATTCACCGTTACGGTGTGATCAACTTTTTAAGTTCAATCACTTCTTGAATGAGTGCTAACGCTCCTTCAAGATCCTGTTGTTGTTCTAACTGTTTTGATTGTTGAATTTTATCTTCTATTTGTTCAACTATTTTTAATTTTTTCAAATGTTGGATGCAGTCTTTTACTTCTCGATCCGTGTCATCCTCCGCTCTCTCGTAGGCGATACAAAACATTGCGAGTTCACGTAATTCACGTTCTTCAATTTGTTCAGCAAAGCTTTGTGCAAAAGAATCACCTTCCCCTTCGGATATTTCATAGTAAGCTGCTAACCGTACGAACAATGTCGTAAAGTCATCATCTATAAAAATATCAATCCCCTCTCGTATCGCGAGATTGAAAAGAGAACGCTCATGCAATAGATGTGCGAACAATAATACTTCTGATCTTCTCTTTTTCCGTTTCGTTTCAGGTATCGTGCGCTTCACTTCAGAAGTTTGACGTTCTGGCACTTGGCGTGTCGTCAATTGCGCTAATTTCTCACGCAATGTCGCTTCTTGTACTGTTGTCAACTCTGCCAGCTGTTGAATAATTAAGTCACGCTCAATGATGGAGCGTCTTTCTGCCAATTCAGTAAGAACTTCGTGAATATATTGCTCCACTTCATAGTCGAGCGACAAATTTTTACCACGCCTAGCGTATTGTATCATAAAAGACATAAAAGAATGCGACATCTCTAAAATTCGCTCTCTAAACTGTTTACCCCCATATGTTTTCATATAATCATCAGGATCCATATTTTGAGGTAAAATCGCAATCGTTGCATCCATTTTATGTTCTGTTGCAAATTTAGAAAATCGATAGCTTGCTTCCCATCCTGCATCATCTCCATCGCAACAAATAATTAAACGGTTCGTTAAACGGCGCATTTGAATAATATGTTGTTCAGACAACGCAGTTCCCATAACAGCAACCGCTTCTAAAATACCTTCGCGCTCTGCCGCAAGGGTATCCATAAAACCTTCAAACAAAATAACTTCATTTGCTTTTCGGATTGGAGACTTTGCGCGGTCTAAGTTGTAAAGCAGTTGATTTTTTTTGAAGATTGGGGTTTCAGGACTGTTTAAATACTTCGGAGCGCCTTCTTTTTTCTCGATAATACGTCCAGAAAACCCGACAACCTCTCCACGTTCATTACGTAAAGGAAACATAATTCTTTCCCGAAATCGATCATAATATTGATCGCGGTCTTCAAAATGTGTAAGAAGACCTCCTTCCACGAGTAAAGGTAGAGGATAATCATCCTGTAAAACATGCAATAAACTATCCGATTGATTTAAAGTCCAACCAATTTGATGTTCAATGAGCTGCTGTTCGGTGAATCCTCGTTCGTATAAATATTGAAGTGCACGCTCTCCTTCTACTGTATTCATTAAAAGATGATGATAAAACTGAGTCGCTTGTGCGTGAGCTGCTTTCAATAGCTTTTCTGTATGGGACTCTTCTTCATCTCTAGCGGTACGCTGTCCTTCTGCTATATCAAGCTCAATTCCTAATCGACTAGCTAATGTCGCGACGGCATCGACGAATGTTCGATGTTCCAATTCCATTAAAAATGAAATGGCATTGCCACTCGCGCCACATCCGAAGCAATGATATAGTTGTTTATCTTCTGAAACTGAAAATGAAGGAGACTGCTCATCGTGAAAAGGACAAAGACCGAACCAATTCTTCCCCCTTTTTGTCAGTTGAACATGTTCACCGATGAGGTCGATAATATCAGTTTCTTTTCTTATTGTTTCAATGACGACTTCATCTATTTTTGACACGTCGTTCAACTCCTACTTCCTCTTCATATATACTATTACGACATTTCTAACGAAAGTCCTTTTTTATTTTATGAACAAAATGAAAACTAACCGATAACAACCGGCTAGTTTTCATTTTGTTTCACTGTTTTAATTGTTCAATCTGTTCTAAAATGATATTCGCTGTCTCTTCTACTGCACGATTCGTCACGTTAATGACACGACAGCCGACACGTTCGACAACTTTTTCAAAATGCTCAATTTCCTGTTCAATTCTAGACACTTTCGCATAGCTCGCATCATCTTTCAATCCTAAAGCAATTAAACGCTCTTTCCGAATACAATTTAACTTCTCCGGAGAAATAACGAGTCCAAAACAACGTTTCGGATCAATTTGTAACAACTCTTCTGGTGGATCCACTTCTGGAACGAGCGGAACGTTCGCCACTTTATAGCGGTGATGTGCTAAATATTGAGATAATGGTGTTTTAGACGTTCGCGAAACACCGACTAATACGATATCAGCTAATAAAATGCCCCGCGGGTCGCGACCATCATCGTATTTAACCGCAAATTCAATCGCTTCAATTTTTTTAAAATAATCATCATCTAACTGGCGCACGAGTCCAGGTTCTTCAAATGGACTCTCTTCTAAACGTCCACTGATCATATCGACAATCGGTCCGATTAAATCAATCGCTTGAACGCCATTTTCCATCGCATAATGTGCCATAGCGTCACGCATTTCTGATTTCACTAAAGTGTGAACGATAAGCGCTTGTTGCCTTTGTGCTAAAAGTGCAATTTCTTCAATTTGTTTTAAATTATCGACATTCGCAAAACGCTTCATCGATACTGTATCGACATCATGACGAAATTGACTGATCGCTGCTTTCGCGACGAGGTCAGCCGTTTCTCCGACAGAGTCAGAAACGATAAACATCGTTAATGGCGTCATCGTTTTCGCTCCTCTCTTCTCATAAATCGTATTCTTCTCCTAGCGCGACAAATGCGCCAGTAATATTCGTTTTAGTCATACGGCCGATCACTTCCAACCCTTTCTCCCCTTGTTCGACGACGGGTAGAGCATCGATTTGATTATCAATCATCTTTTTTGCCACTTGCAATAAAGAATCATGTTTCGAGCAATGTGTAATATTCGGCATGCGCGTCATAATGACATTGACGGGAATTTTATCCATATCGACACCACCTATACTTGAACGCAGTAAATCTTTTCTCGAAAGTACGCCTGCTAAACAGTGATGGTCATCGACGACAAATAAAGTGCCGACATCTTCTAAAAACATTTGACAAATCGCATCGTACACCGACATGTTCTCATTCACGACGACAGGAATCGATTGAAAGTCTCCTACTTTCATATCGACCATACCGTCTGCCATCGATTGTGCTATTTTTTTACCTGAATAAAAATAACCGACACGCGGACGCGCATCTAAAAAGCCAGCCATTGTCAAAATCGCCAAATCTGGTCGAATGGTTGCACGCGCCAGATCGAGACGTTCTGCAATTTGCTCCCCTGTAATTGGACCGTTATATTTCACGATTTCCAAAATTTTTGTTTGGCGCTTATTCAGTTCCAATGTGAAACACCGCCCATTTATATAATAGTTTCTTCAACATACATCGCATTTGATCTTAAGTAAGTTCCTTCCTACGCGGAAGAGCTCTCCTATATGATGTAGCACTTTCTTTTCTGTATGATTAATTATAACATAATGCTTTCCATGTAGCTTCATTTTAACTTGTTTCTTATAGAAAACGCTCAAACTTGTCATTTTTTCAAAACCATGCTATATTATATGCTGTTCAAGTGATGAACGGTCTATAAGTAACAATCGACCTAGAGCGAGCAGTGATGGTGAAAGACTGCACAGATTGTGAAAAGGCAACCGGGAGCTTGCTTTCTGAAAGTGGGTTAACATTAGGTGTTAACCAATCGAGGTGGAACCGCGGGTTATTATGCACTCGTCCTCGGGCTCATGCTATATGTGCCCGTTTGGACGGGTGCTTATTTTATTATATGGAGGTCATTCATTATGCCAAAGTACACAATGGAGCAAATTGTCAGCTTATCAAAACAGCGTGGATTCGTATTCCCAGGGTCTGATATTTACGGCGGACTCGCAAACACATGGGATTACGGTCCACTCGGAATCGAATTAAAAAACAACATTAAAAAAGCATGGTGGAAAAAATTCGTTCAAGAATCACCATACAACGTCGGTCTCGACGCAGCAATTTTAATGAACCCGAAAGTTTGGGAGGCATCTGGTCATACGCAAAACTTCAACGACCCGATGATCGACTGTAAAAAATGTAAGTCACGTCACCGCGCGGACAAATTAATCGAAGAAGCGGTAGAAGCGACAGGTAAAGAAATTGTCGTCGACGGACTTCCATTCGAAAAAATGATGGAACTGATCGAAGAATACGACATTAAATGTCCAACATGTGGTGCAATGGACTACACAGAAATCCGTCAATTCAACCTCATGTTCAAAACGAAACAAGGGGTAACAGACGATTCAGCAAACGACATTTTCTTACGTCCTGAAACAGCACAAGGGATTTTCGTCAACTTCAAAAACGTTCAACGTTCAATGCGTAAAAAGATGCCATTCGGTATCGCACAAATCGGTAAAAGTTTCCGTAACGAAATTACACCAGGTAACTTCACATTCCGTACACGCGAATTCGAACAAATGGAACTCGAATTCTTCTGTAAACCTGGTGAAGACGCTAAGTGGTACGAATACTGGAAAGACTACTCAGTAAAATTCTTAAAAGATTTAAGCATGAAAGAAGAAAATACACGTCTCCGTGACCATACAGAAGATGAGCTCTCTCACTATTCAAAAGGTACAGTAGACATCGAATATAAATTCCCATTCGGTTGGGGAGAATTATGGGGTATTGCGAACCGTACAGACTTCGACTTAAGCCGCCATATGGAACATTCAGGTGAAGACTTCCACTACTTAGATCAGCAAACTGGTGAGAAATTCATCCCATACTGTATCGAACCTTCACTCGGTACAGACCGTGTAACGCTCGCATTTTTATGTGACGCATACGACGAAGAAGAATTAGAAAACGGTGAAACACGTAACGTGTTACGCTTCCACCCTGCAATCGCTCCGATGAAAGCAGCTGTATTGCCACTTTCTAAAAAGCTTGCGGAAGAAGCACAAGAAGTGTTCGCATTACTCGCGAAACATTTCCCAACACAATATGATGATTCACAATCGATCGGTCGCCGTTACCGTCGTCAAGACGAAATCGGTACACCGTTCTGTATCACATACGACTTCGATTCAAAAGAAGACAACCAAGTGACAGTGCGTCACCGTGATTCAATGGAGCAAGTTCGTATGCCAATCGCAGACGTTCCTGCATACATCGAAAAACATTTACAGTTTTAATATGAAAAACCCTCACCAATTACGGTGAGGGTTTTGTTTGTTCTTTTGGCTCCATCAATTGCTGAAGTAATGTATCGCGTTCTAACTGGTCGATAAAACGTCTCGACTTTAACCGAATCCCTGTCTGTTCATCATAAATCGTTCGCACGACTTTTTGTAAAAATCGTACGGTCGGTTTTTTTAATGACACATTGCCTAGTTGATCGATCGGTACCGTCATGCACGTTCTTATGAGACGAACTTGTGTCGGTGTGAGACGTGTAATGTAAGGATCGATTTCAAAACAACGATGGCAGAGCAAACCGATTTGTTGGAATGAAAAGGCGAATTCACCTTCTGTTGCTCCACAATGCACACATTGATGAGCGACTGGATAAATTCCAGCGACCGGCAACATTTGCCACTCGACGAAAAGGGTGATTACTTCTGCATCGAACCCTTCGTCAATCGCATGAAGAGCCGCTTTCAATAAATGATAAACACCGCGCGTTCGCTCTTCCATCGGCTCCGTTAAACGGTCAACCAATTCAACGATAAAACTCGCATACGCCGTTTTCTCTAAATCACCGCGCAAGTCGCGCATCGAATCGATGAGCTCACCTTGTTGTAGCTGTCCCATTCCTCTTCCACCCGCATACACTAAAAAGGAGCCGAGTAAAAAAGGTTGAGTCATCGCGGCTAAACGGCTCGCTGGCTTTTTCGCTCCTCGTGCCATCGCCGTCACTTTTCCTGCTTCTTCTGTAAAGAGGGTGACAATTTTATTCGATTCACCGTACGGAATAGACTTTAAAACGATGCCTTCCCATTTGTGCAACAATTGTCTTCCCTCCCCCTTAATATTCGTCTTCTTTAAATCCAAATTCACGCAAATGAATTTGTTTATTACGCCAATCTTTCTGCACTTTCACCCATAATTCTAAATATACTTTTGATCCGAGTAAACGTTCAATTTCACGGCGTGCACCCGTCCCGATTTGCTTCATCATCGCGCCTTGCTTCCCGATTAAAATTCCTTTTTGCGAGCTGCGTTCAACGATAATATTCGCCATCACATGCACTTTCCCGTTGTCATCACGCTCAATTTTTTCAATCGTAACCGCTACAGAGTGTGGCACTTCTTCATGTGTGAAATGCAATACTTTTTCTCGAATTAACTCTGCCATAATGAATCGTTCCGGATGATCCGTCACTTGATCGTCTGGATAATATTGCGGTCCTTCTGGAATGTACGTCTTCAACACGTCGAATAAACGCTCGACATTATTTCCTTGCAATGCTGAAATCGGCACAATTTCTGCAAAATCAAATTCCGCTTGATATGTTTCAATAATCGGTAATAACTCATCTGGATGAATTAAATCGATTTTATTAATGACTAGAAATACAGGGCTTTTCGTGCGGCTGAGTAAGTCGATGACAAAACGGTCTCCTGGCCCGATTTTTTCGTTCGCGTTGATCATAAATAATACGACATCAACATCCGGAATCGTCTGTTTCGCCATTTTATTCATGAAGTCCCCTAATGCGTGTTTCGGTTTATGAATTCCTGGTGTGTCAATAAAAACAATTTGAGAATCATCTGTCGTGACAACCCCTTGAATTTTATTGCGTGTCGTCTGTGGTTTATCGCTCATAATCGCAATTTTTTGTCCGACGATACGGTTTAAAAATGTCGATTTTCCTACGTTTGGTCGTCCTACAATGGAGACGAATCCTGATTTATAATTACTTTCCATGTAAATCCTCCTTC
>JASLHQ010000109.1 GCA_030152265.1 Savagea sp. | reverse complement strand
GAACAAAAACAGCCGGATGTCGTCATATTAGACTTATCGATGCCAGAAGGGTTAGATGGGTTTACTGCCGCGCAAAACATTCATAAAACAGTTCCGAATGCGAAAATTATCGTATTGACGATGCACGATGAAGAAGCGTATATACAAAAAGCATTGCAATCAGGAATTTCAGGATATTTATTGAAAAATAGCGAATCGAATGAACTGCAAGAAGCGATTGAAGCAGTGATGAAAGGAGAGCGCTACTACCGCACGAGAATCCCGTTAGAACAACTTGAAAAAATGGTTGCGAATGATTCTAAAAAGTCAATACTTACACCGAGAGAACAAGAAGTACTGCGCTTAGTCACTTTAGGTTATACGAACATTCAAATTGGAGAACAACTCGTCATCAGCCCGAAAACAGTCGAACGTCATAAATCAAATATGATGCAGAAGTTAAACTTACAAGAAATTCATGAATTAATTCAATACGGCATTAAAAATCATGTCGCTGATTTAGTATAGAAATATAAAAATATGCCGATACAAAGAGTAGTGGGAAAAGTGTATATTAAAGGAGAGAAGAAATGAAAATTGTCGTACCGATTGACGGTTCAAACCAATCGTATGAAATCGTACCGTTCGCGGTAGAACTTGCGAAGCGTTACGATGATGAAATTGTATTTTTAAACATCCAACAAAATTTACAAGAACTCGGATTGCCCGCTATTAAAAAAGCAGCGCAGTTAGTGAAGGATGAAGGGGTAGCGTACAGCGCGAAAGTACGTACAGGAATTGCGGCGATGGAAATCGTAGCAGAGTCAACCGATGAGGATATTCGTTACATCGTCATGGCGAAAGGAAAAGGGGACGAAGAAGCAATCGGAAGTGTTAGCGCTCACGTATTGAAACTTGCAACATGCCCAGTTGTATTCGTTCCAAAACGCGCGATTGAAGCGAAACAATAAGAATAGAAAAAGCCAGTGATGAACTGATTATCACTGGCTTTTGTATTCGTTTATTGGACTTCCATAATGACTGGTAAAATCATCGGACGACGCTGTGTCTTATTGTATAAGAATGGGTTGAGTTGTTCGATAATTTCATTTTTGGCAAGTTGTGCATCGTATTCATTATGGTGCAATAATACATTTAAACGTTTTTGAAGCATTTTTTGTGCTTCATGAATCATTGAACCGGATTCGCGCATATAGACGAATCCACGTGAAATAATATCTGGTCCTGATACGATTCGTTTACGTTTCGTGTCAATTGTTGCGACAACGATGACAAGTCCATCTTCAGATAAAATTTTTCGATCGCGTAAAACGACATTACCGATATCTCCAATACCGCTTCCGTCAATATATACATCACCTGAAGGGATGCGTCCTGCAACACGCGCTGTATCTTGCGTTAATGCGAGCACTTCACCGTTGCTTAAGATGAATGTGTTCTCTTCAGGAACATCACAGTCGATTCCGAGTTTTGCGTGCATACGCATCATGCGGTATTCACCGTGAATCGGCATGAAGAACTTTGGTTGGATTAAACGAAGCATTAATTTTTGTTCTTCTTGCGATCCGTGACCGGATGTATGGATATTGTTTAAAGGCCCGTGAATGACGTCAGCACCTGCTTTAAATAATGAGTTAATCGTACGGTTGACGCTCAATTTGTTCCCTGGAATTGGAGAAGATGAGAAGATGACTGTATCTCCAGGTTGAATCGATACTTGACGGTGTGTACCGTTCGCAATACGCGAAAGAGCCGCCATCGGTTCACCTTGAGAACCTGTACATAAAATCATCGCTTCATTTGCAGGTAAACGATTTAAAGCGTGAGCGTCGACGAATAAATCGTCAGGTGCATCGATATAGCCGAGTTCACGGCCGATCGTAATCGCATTATCCATGCTGCGTCCAAAAACAGCTACTTTCCGGTTGAACAGCTGAGCGGATTCAATAACTTGCTGTAGACGGTGAATATTTGAAGCGAATGTTGCAAATATAATTCGTCCATCTACGGCACGGAAAATGTCGGTAATGCTTTCTCCAACTTTACGTTCTGACATCGTAAAGTTCGGAATTTCTGCGTTCGTACTGTCTGACAATAAGCAAAGTACGCCTTCACTTCCAATTTTCGCCATTTTTGCAAGGTTAGCTGGTTCGCCAACAGGTGTGAAGTCAAACTTGAAATCTCCTGTATGGACGATGTTGCCTGAAGGTGTTTTAACGACTACACCGTAAGCGTCCGGAATACTATGTGTCGTCATGAAGAACGATACGGACGTTTTACGGAATTTAATGATGTCATCTTCAGAGATTTCAATCAATTTCGTAGAACGAAGCAAACCGTGTTCTTCCAGTTTGTTGCGTAACAGACCGAGTGCAAGCTTCCCGCCATAGACAGGAACATTTACAACTTTCAATAAATAAGGAATGCCACCGATATGGTCCTCGTGACCGTGTGTGACGAAAAGTCCTTTAATTTTATCTTCGTTACGCTTTAAAAATGTGTAATCTGGGATGACATAGTCGATTCCGAGCAAGTCATCTTCAGGAAATTTAATCCCTGCATCGATGAGGATGATCTCATCTTGGAACTGTACGCCGTACGTATTTTTACCGATTTCCCCTAGTCCGCCTAGAGCGAAAACGGCCGTTTCGTTATTTTTAATTATTTTCATTCGATGTCGTCAACCTCTGTGATGACAAAATGTTCTGATGCTTGTTCATATTCAAGGTGAGCGCCTTCTAAAGGTTGGATGAACTCAATGTTGAGTACTTTGCCTTTAAGTGCTTGACGCACATCTTGTTCTGAATCTGCTTCAATGTACATCGCTTGAGTGTTTTCGCGGACTGGCACTTCATGTACATCTTTTTGATATAAAACTTTAAAAATCATTGTCGTATTCTCCTTTTTCGTTCAAATACTATTCATTTATAATATCATGGCAAATGAAAGAAATAAAGAAAAGCTAATCTGCATTTTCAAGAGATTAGCTTCTCTAGCATTCTATCTTTTTGCACTTATGATTCGAGTGGTTGTGCGAACTCATTCGCTTTAAACGGGTTGTTCTCATCGATATGATCGAAGAACATGACACCATTTAAATGATCGAGTTCATGTTGAAACGCAATCGCTGGTAATCCGCGGAGGCGTTTTTTAATTTTTTCACCTTCAATGTTGTAGGCTTCAATTGTAATGCGCGCATAGCGTGGTACGTAGCCTTCAACAGGGCGGTCGACAGAGAGGCAACCTTCGCCACTATCTAAAAAAGTTTGTTCGACCGAATGACTGACAATTTTAGGGTTGATCGCAATAATATCGAGTTCTGGCTCATCTTCCCCTTCAATATAAATCGCAAACATACGCTTTGAAACATTAATTTGTGGAGCGGCAAGACCGATTCCTGGGCGCAGATTATATTTTTCTGCTAAATCGTCATCTTGACTATTCAATACATACTCCATTAAACTTTCGGCAATTTTTTTATCTTCATCGCTGAGAGGGAGCGTTACTTCTTCTGCAACTTTACGTAAAGTTGGGTGCCCTTCTCGGATGATATCTTTCATTAAAATCATGTAGTACTTCCTTTCTTTTTTAATCTATGAACAACGAACAGTCACTTATTTATTAAGTATAGAGCAAAATGTTCATTTAGAAAAGGTACAACTACAAACTCTTCTTTCCAGAAAGTTTGTTTGAAATGAATCGAGAAGTGGAATACGTAGGAGAGATAAAGGAAATAATAAATGTATTATAGTACAGATTGCCCGTTAGAGTAGTACAGAATGGTATAGCTAAAGTGAATGAAAAACCGCTAAACACTAAGGTTTCAATGATTGACAAGCGGAAAAAACGTCTGTATACTTTGAATTAAGATATTTTGTACTACCTTGATATTCACAAAGCATTAATACAGTTAAAGGAGAGGTGCTCACATGGCAGCAAATAAAAAAACGCAATTTGACCCAGTTCAAACATTGCAAGAAGTTGAAGACAAATTTGAAATGCTTCAAATTTTAAACGAAAAAGGGGAGATCGTTAACGAGG
>JASLHQ010000241.1 GCA_030152265.1 Savagea sp. | reverse complement strand
TTTTTTGCGAGCTGCTCTACTGAATCGAGACGATCTCCTGGTTGCCAGTGACCTTCCTCAATTTGACTTTTTATTAAATCTGCTATTTCTTCGTATATTTTTTTCGGTGGTGTAAATTTTGTCATGTTATAGCCTCCTCAAACTGTCAAAGAAAGACAATCTGTTTAATATAGCTATATTACTACATGAACGACAAAACAATAAAGCCTCCGAGTCCTGCGAGTAAACAGTATGCAATGGAAGGTAAAATTGTTTTACGGATAATGTCTCCTTCTTTACCTGTTAATCCTACAACTGTTGATGCAGATACGACGTTATGCACACAAATCATATTTCCGGCTGCTGCCCCTAACAATTGACCAGCGAGTACTGTGTTGACATCCGTACCGACTTGCATCGCAATACTTTCTTGAATTGGTGAGAATGTCAATGTCGAAACGGTCGCGCTTCCTGTAATGAATGCGCCGAGCTGTCCTAAAAACGGTGCGACGAAAATCCATACAGAACCTAAACTTCCTGCTAATGCTTCCGCGATATATTGTGGCATACTTGCCAAATCGTTCGTGTTCATACCTGAGTTCGTAAACACTTGAACGAGTGCCAATGTAAATAACAGTGAGAAACCAGCATTTTTAATTGAAACTAATGCTTCTTTTCCTGCTTTTGTGAAGTTGTTGACCGATTTTCCTTGAATAAATACAGCTAAGAACGCTGCGATAATTAAAATCGTTCCTGGTGAATATAAAAACTCCCAGCCTGATGTAATGCCTTCTACGCCTAAAATGTTGCGCCACGTTAAATCAATTGCCCCTTGTGCGAATGATTTAATCGATGGTACGACACGTGTCAATAACAATAGTCCTACAACGACAAGGTATGGTGACCATGCGCGAATTAAGCCCATTTCTGATTTCGTCGTCTTCACTTCGAAATCGTCACGCATAGCATCTTTCCACTCTTCTTTCGGTAATAAGAAGCCTGCTTTCGCTGTAAGTGTCGCAACGACGAGAGCTGTCAATGATGCGAGGATTGAAACGAATTCTGGTCCGAATAAGTTCGCATATAAAAATGCTGATGCTGTGTAACTTAATCCGACTACGAATGCCCAAGGGAACATTTTGAATGCGTCTTTTAATCCTTTATTTTTTCCGAAGAAGAACGTCAACACCATAATTAAAATAAATGGTGTGAATGTTCCTGCCATTAAATCGACTGTCGTTGCTTTAATCGCAACTTCTTGGAAGAAGTTTGGATCCGTCGCAACACTCTCTAAGTTACTTAATCCGACGAGTACAGGTGTTCCGACCGCTCCGAATGGAACCGGTGTACTGTTAGCAATGAGTGCGAGTACTGCGGCTGCCATCGGATTAAATCCGAGTGCGAACATGAGCGGACCTACAACCGCTGCTGGTGTTCCGAACCCTGCTGCCCCTTCAATTAATGAACCGAACAAAAATCCAACGATAATAACTTGAACACGCATGTCTCCAGAAATGCTTTGGAAACCTTGGTTAATACGGTCGACTGCTCCCGTATGTGTGAGCGTATTCAATAATGCGATCGCTCCAAATAAAATTAATAAAATCGTTAATGCTTTATGCGCCCCTTGTAATGTAGACGCCATGACAATTTTGCCATCCATGCCCCAAACTGTCAGTCCGAGCAAAATGACGATGATCGAACTGAGCGCCATCCCTTTCAATGCGGACATACGCATAATAACTAGGAAAAACAACGGCGCGATAATTGCTGACAATGCGACGAGTAACATGTTCACTACCTCCTCATTTTCCATTTCATAATTCATAAGGTCTTATTGTGTTATGGTCATCTGATGACCTGACTCAAAAAAATAGTAGAGATGCACATGTCAGCGAACGTTCTTTATTTATTATAACAGTTATGGTCATCTGATGTGTGAACTGACAGCGCTTTCACTATTTTTCAAAGTATATTGTCAAATTATCATATTAAATACAAAATAGCAATATACGTTTTGTCAAATGAAAACCGACATTTTACATAAAAACACTTTTTTAAACGTTTATTTATACAGTTTTAAACAAAAAATCACTTTAAGGGTTCCCCTTAAAGTGATTGAGCGAATTGTGAGCATGCAACCTTTACATACAGTAAACGTTCTTATATTTGAACGACATAGTCTGTTAATGATTCATCTTTTTGCATGAGCTCACGTAAATATTTTTTTGCACGGAATAAACGTGATTTTACCGTACCGATCGATACTTTCATTTCTTCTGCAATTTCAATTAACGAATATTGCGAGACGTAAAATAATTCGATTGTTTTACGATAAATACCGTCTAATTCTTCAATTTTTTGTTGAATGATTTGTTGCATATCTTCTTTTTCAATCGTTTCACCTGGCGTTAACGTATCGCTCGGCACGAGATCAAGAATCGGAACGTCTAATGAATCCGGTTGGTTCATAACGTATTTACTGCGACGGACATTTTTACGATAACGATCGCGGAATGTGTTCATACAGATTGTCGTAATCCACGCTTTCATTTTATCGACTGTTTCTATTTTTCCTTCGTAACGGACAATTTTCACCCAAACATCTTGCATTAAATCTTCTGCTTCTTCTTTATTACGTGTTAACTTTAAACATAAATGATATGTATATTTACCATATTCTTCATATAAACTTTGTACTGTAGTCATTGCTACCGCCTCCATCTAATTCGCTTTGTACTCTTATTATGCAAAAAAAGCAAAAAACGTACTATCGGAGTTCCTTTCATTTACATTACAATTTTGTAAGGCAAAAAAATAGATGACTTCTCCGCATTTACAATTGGAGAAATCACCTATTATTCTTTCGTTATTTCTTCTACTTCTTCTTTACGAATCGTCATTTTCATAATGCGGCTACGTTCCATCTCATCGATTGTAAACGTATGGTGATGATAGTTTAACGTTTCGCCTACTTCTGGAATTCGACCGAACTCCTGCATGAAAAATCCACCGATCGTTTCATTTTCATCTGGCAACTCCATCTCTAACAATTCCATCGCATCTTCCAAATCTAAACGCCCGCTACAAATTAACGTATGTTCGTCGTGGAAGTATATCATTTGTTCTTCGGCTAAATCAGTCTCATCTTCAATTTCTTGACCGATCATTTCTTCGATAATATCTTCTTGTGTCACAATTCCGAGCGTTCCGCCGTATTCGTCTAAAATGATCGCCATATGTTTTTTATGTGCGAGCATCAATCGAAATACTGTTTCGACACTCATCGTCTGAACGACAAATAATGGTTCCATATCGATATATTGTTTCATCGGTCGATCCGGATGCATCGACCATTCGATTAATTTTTTCGAGTAAAAAATACCGACGACTTTGTCAATGCTTTCTTCATAGACAGGATAACGTGTGTAAAAATATTCGAGCACAGTATCTCGTGCTTCTTCATATGTCGTATCGACCGTCAAAGCGACGACATCGGTACGGTGTGTCTCCATGACATCGAGCACGTCTTTCTCAGGGAAATCGAGAATTCCTTTAATTCGCTCTGTCTCTTCCTTCTCAAAAGCTCCTTCTACTTGTGCGAGATCAACCATCGAACGCAAATCATCTTTCGTCAATGTCGCTTCCGTCACTTGCCCTTTACTAATGAT
>JASLHQ010000245.1 GCA_030152265.1 Savagea sp. | reverse complement strand
TGAGCAGCTCTGGTTTTCGAATGAGTGCGCGCGCAATCGAAATGCGCTGCTTTTGTCCGCCCGATAAATTGACACCTTTCTGTCCGATGACGGTGTCGTATCCATTCGGAAAAGCTTGAATGGCGTCATGAATTTGAGCGCTCCTTGTCGCTTCAATCAATTCATCGTCCGTCGCATCGGGTGCACCCCAACGCAAGTTATCCGCAATCGTCCCGGTAAAAAGTAAAGACTGTTGCGGCACGTAGCCGATCAGTTCGCGCAATTGCGAGAGCGACCATCGTTGCAAAGGCTGTTCTCCGAGCACAATTTCCCCTGATGTCGGAGTGAACAGGCGCGGAATGAGTTGCACGAGTGTCGACTTACCAGAGCCAGTCGCACCCATAATCGCTAATGTTTCGCCACGCTTTAATTCGAAGTTAATATTGCGTAGCGCTTGACGGTCACTTCCTTTATAAGAAAATGACACATCGTGAAAGCGGAGACGCTCCCAATGAGGAAGATCGCCTCGCTCTTTTTGGACGTCTTCGAGCGATTCCACAACGAGCACTTCTTCAATTCGTTCTGAAGAAGCTTTCGCGCGTGAGAAAATCATAATTAAAAATGAAAACATCGAAAATGCGCCCGTCATACGGAGTCCGTAGTTTAAGACGGCGACGAGTTCACCGACTTGAATGGATGATGTTTGAATTTGTTTCGCACCGAACCAAAGAACGGCCATTAAACTCGCATTCATAAAAAATAATAAAACAGGCAAGATCAGTTCCATCGTTCGCAAAGCGCGCACCGTATCTTTTTGGAGCGCTTCCGCTACTCGATTGAAGCGGCTCGTTTCAAACGCGTGACGCAAATACGCTTTCACGAGTCGCATCGCGCGCAAGTTTTCTTGTGCCATGCGGTTGACGCGATCTAATCGGCGCTGTACCGATGCGAAAATGGAGACCCCTTGTTTCACCATCACCCATAAAAAAATAGCTAAAAAAGGAGCGGTGACGAGAAGTAAAAGTGCGAGTTGAACATTGACGAAAAACGCCATTATTAAACTACCGATTACGACGAGAGGTGCGCGTGTCATAATGCGCAAACTCATAAAAAGGAAGTTTTGAATGATCGTAACATCATTCGTTAAGCGTGTAATTAAACTAGAAGATTGGAATGTTAAAAAAGTAGCGAGCGTCATCTTTTGTAAATGACGAAACGTCGCGCTGCGCACATCGTAAGCAAAACTTTGCGCAACGTGGGCTGAAAAGTACGAGTTCACAATACCCGAAACGAAAGCGAGTACGGCAAGCCCCATCATAATGCTTCCCCACGTAATGACGACGGATGAGTCGTGCGCAGTAATGCCGTCATCGATAATTTTAGCGATGAGGAGCGGTTGAATTAATTCGACGCTCAATTCTAAAAAAGTTAAACAGAGCGCGATGATAATAGGAATTTTATAAGGACGTGCATAAGAAAAAACAGTTTTCAAAAAACGACACCTCACTTAAATGCGAATCATTCTCACTATTATCGCACAAAAAAGGAAGCGGTGACATATAAAAATGCTTGCGTCATTCATCGTTGTGCCGTATAGTTAAGTCAATCAGTACATTAGTTGAGTAATGTACTAGGTTGGAGGTGAGAAGGAAATGCTTGATGCGACAAGTACAGAGCCGATTTATCAACAAATTGCGAATTGGTTAGAAGATGAAATTTTACTCGGGCATTTAACAGAAGATGCGAAAGTGTATTCCCAATATCAGCTCGCTGAACTGTTTCAAGTGAACCCAGCAACAGCAGGGAAAGCAATCACATTGCTATTAGAACAAGATCTCGTATATAAAAAACGCGGACTCGGGACGTTCGTGAAGGAAGGGGCGCAACAACAATTGAAAATGAATCGAAAGACGACCGTTATTCAGTCGATCATTGATGATTTAGTTGAGCAAGCGAAACTTCTCGGGTTAACAGAACACGATGTTCAGCAAGCGATTCAAGCGAGCTTTCAAAAGGAGGAAAAGAAATGATAGAAGCAATCCAATTACGTAAACGTTATGGAAATAAAGATGCGTTGAAAAACGTCACCTGTCACATTCCGAAAAATAGCTTCGTCGGTTTAATCGGTCGTAACGGTTCGGGAAAGACGACATTTTTAAAATTGTTAGCAGGGGAATCGACGCCGACATGGGGTCAATTATTCGTCGGAGGTGAACAACCTTTTGACAATATGCAAGTGAGCGCGAATACGATGTTGATCGACGATGAATTTAATTTAGTCGACAATGCGCGTTTAACAGAAGGGCTTGACGCGATGGCGTATTTCTATCCGAAATTTGACCGTCCTTTAGCGGATCGATTGTTAGCGTATTTTGAAATTCCGACGCACGCTCGTCAGTCGAAATTGTCGAAAGGGATGAATATGACGTATCGTTTCGTCCTCGGTTTATGTGCGCGCACAGATGTCACCTATTTTGATGAGCCGACGAACGGTATGGATGCAAGTGTGCGTAAAGATGTGTATCGACTATTGTTGAAAGATTATGTCGAACATCCGCGTACGATCATCGTATCGAGCCACCATATCGAAGAGCTCGAACAATTGTTATCATACGTCGTCGTCCTCCATGACGGCCAGACGGTTTATGTCGACGAAGCGGAGCAACTTCAACAACGTTACGTCGAGTTAATCGGTTCTGCAGCTACGATTCAATCGGTCATTGCGAAAAGCCAAGTCGTGACGACATTCGGAGAAGCGCCCGTCCAACATGTCATTGTGCCGAATGAGCTAACAGCAGAAGAACGTCATCAATTGCAACAATCAAACGTGCAAATAAAAGGAGTCGGACTGTCCGACGCATACATTTACATGACAGAACACCGCAAAGGGGGAATCGATGATGTTTACAACGACTATGACGCCGACTCAACTTTATAAAAAACAACTTCAATGGATGATGCGCACCTATTTTAGTGCAAGCGTCGGGACAATTTTATTATTCCAAGT
>JASLHQ010000240.1 GCA_030152265.1 Savagea sp. | reverse complement strand
CATTAGTGGCACGGCTACAAGACCAGAAAAAGGAGGCGTACTCTGCATGATTGAGCAAGACACATAAAAAGAAGTTTGAGCGAAACGATACTCAAACTTCTTTTTATTTTGTTTATTCATCGTCTCCGCGGTATCGTTTATAAGGTAGTGGATTCCACGTCGTATGGTCCATCGCATCTCGCGTGACAGGATAAGGTGTGTAACGTTTTACTGTTTTCGCCGCTTCGACTTCTTTTTCGACTTCGCTTCGATCTTGATACATAAATTCATCGCTCGTTTCTTCTTCCGCCAAGTTGAGCTTTTCTTGTAAGTCGTCTAATACCATATCTTGCTGCGCGTGCATATCTAAGTAACTGTCTGTAATCCAAGAAGGTTGAATGTCTCGATTATGGTCGGTTACATAGCTAAATTCACGGAAGACGTCACGATAAATGAGTGCGGCATTCGTTCGGGCATCGAGTACCGCGAGTTCTAAATCTTCAATCGTCAATTCGCGCGTAATCGGATTTTCGCGTGGATGGTAGCCGATTCTGCGAGATGTTTTGTAGTAAGGGAAGATGCTGTTGATCGTTTTTGAAACGGGAGAGATCGATTGTCCGTTTTCATCTAACCCTTTCGGTTGTACTCCTTGCATCGCGATGCGCGCTGATTCTGGACGGATGATTTCCTTCGGTGGCATCATGCCGTGACGCAACAGTTCGCGCACGCCTGTACCTGAAATGTTAATGCGGTAACGGATGTCATGCGGACATGTTTGGGTCGTCGCTAAACTGCTGCAGCGCGCGCAATAAAACACTTCATGGAAGAGGCGGACATCGATGCCTAATTCTTCTGGTGTATATTCGTCGAAAATCGAGTGACTTTCATATTTGTCATAGAAGTCGCCAACACCGGCATGATCTCGACCGATGAGCGCATGTGTACAGCCGTAGTTTTTCATAATGAGTGCGTGTAAAATTGTCTCACGCGGCCCAGCGAAAATGTACGTCACTCGGAGCGGTGCGAGTTGTGCGCGTTCTTTCGGATAGTACGTGTCGAGTACAGCGCGGTAGGCGAGCATGCGGAATTCGTGTCGCGTATATTCGCGCTTGGCGAGTTCGACGAGCGGTTGAATGAGCACGCCGTCCAATTCTTCTAGTGCATTTTTATGAATGTATTCATGTCCGCGGTGGAGTGGGTTCGCTCCTGTAATGAAGCCACCGACTGTTTTCCATTTCCGTTCTTCGTAAAACAGTTTCCACGTATCTTTCGGTTCGAGTCTCATTTTTTCGAACGGTCCCCAATCCGCCCGGTTCAATAAGCTAATTTGTCCGCCAATCGCGAGATCGCCCATTCGTCGATAAATTGAATCGACACCTGGGTGATGACGGTCCGTCGTATTGAATAAATAATGCGCTCGCATTTCTTTATCATATTCAAAAATGTCCGACACGTGTAAAATCGCAATCGGTTTTTTATAGTAGTCAGTTAAGACGACGTCGTCTCCGACAGCAAGCGATCGAATGACTTCTTCATTCATTTTCCCAATCGGTGCGAAAGAGAGTGGAACGGGCCAAATCGTACCATCTGTTAAACGTCCTTCTTTCAATACCGATTTGTAGTTCGCTTCGTCCATGAAACCGTCATTCGGTGACAGAACGCCTGTCGCGATCATTTCAAGTGTGATAATTGCCTCCAAATCGACGACAATCGTCGGGAGGTCTTGCGCTCGCTTCAAAGCCTCTTTGCGAGCATCTCCTTCCAAAACACGATTGACTAAAGTTCCCCCATGTGGTTGTTGTGGATAGTTTTTCATCTTCATTCCCCCTCTTTGATAGCGCTTACATATTTGCTTCTTACTATAAATCTATGCTTTAGACGAGTCAACTAAAAAGGTAAGAGGTGGCTCGTTTGATTGCGAATATAAATAAATTCAAGCATTACAACAGATGAGATCAAAATTTAAAGTATAATAAAAAGAGTCGAGTTTACTCGATTCTTTTTTATTGAGGAGGAATACGATGCGTCGAAAAACCGGGTTGTTTTTTATGGTCATAAGTTTACCTTTATTATTGCTTTACGTCGTAGAGGCAGGATGGGGCATGTATGAAGATGGTCGCTATATCGGAAATACCGCAATCGCTTATGAAAATCATCCATTTGAAATCGAAGAACACATTCAAAATATGCCGAGTTATGTCGACCCGTGGGGTGTCGAAAAAGGATTAGCTGATGTGACATTGCGTTATGATGGGGAAGAAATCGAGACGTTTCAAACAGTTCCGGTAGCGATCGAAGCGGAAGGGCTCGCTCGGTATTACGGAACGATCGGTATGCAAGAGAAGCAAGGGACGTGGACCGTCGTCGTACTGAATGAACCAGAGCTGTTCATTACGAATGACGCCGGGCAGTTAGAAGGGCGCGTACCTGATGAGGAACGTTCATATACGGTCATCAAGCGCGGTGAGGAAAATTCGGAAGCGGTGCACGCTTTTACAGAACGCACACCGGAATTGACAGCGTACATTCGAGCGATGCATTTGTATCCGACGAAACTCGGCTATTTGACGAATGTGCCGTACACATTGCCGAGCATTTGGGTTCCGATCACGTATCCGTTTGCGACATTGTTTATCGGCTTAGCCCTTTACGTTACAGGACGTAAAAAAACCGAAGCTTCTGAATGAAGTTCGGTTTTTTCTTATTTATTCAATCGGCCGAATGACAGCACGGACGGGGCTACCGTCTGCGCCATCGATGCGAAGGGGAAGGGCGATGCAGTCGTACAATCCTTCCTCCACTTCATCTAAGACGATATTTTCTAAAATGTGAATGCGTGATGCGTACAACGCATGGTGCGCATCTAACGTTTTACTATCGACCGGGTCAATCGTCGGTGTGTCGACTCCGATGAGTGAAATATTCGCTTCTTTTAAGTACGGACCGAGCTGCGGTGAAAGTGTTGAATATTGTTTCGGAAACGCGGTCGTTGAAGCGGTATGCGTCGTGCGTAGTAAAAGGAATTGTGCTCGTTCGTTCAGCGCGAGATGCTCTGGTTCAATGATAGGCACATCAATCACGTGAATAACTTGAGCGACTCCGA
>JASLHQ010000015.1 GCA_030152265.1 Savagea sp. | reverse complement strand
TCTAAAAAGTAGCGGTCGTGGGAGATGACGATGACGACACCGCCAAATGTATCTAAAAAGGATTCGAGTACTGTTAACGTTTCGATATCGAGATCGTTCGTCGGCTCATCGAGTAATAAAACGTTCGGTTCTTCCATTAATAAACGAAGTAAAAAGAGTCGCTTCTTTTCACCGCCGGATAATTTGCGAATCGGCGTACCGTGAACGTGGCTCGGGAATAAAAATCGCTCGAGCATTTGCGTCGCTGACAAACGTTCTCCTGAAGCAGTCTGAATCGAGTTCGACACTTCTCGAATGTAATTGATGACGCGTTCATCTGTATCCATATTCGGAATATGTTGGTGGAAATGCGCCATTTTCACCGTTTGACCGATTGTGATTGTTCCTTGGTCAGGCTGCTCTTCCCCCGCGATCATTTTAAGTAAAGTCGATTTTCCTGCTCCGTTCGGTCCGACAATCGCAATGCGATCTGTCCGTTTCACAAGCGCTGAAAAATCTTCGATGAGTTGGCGTTCGCCAAATGATTTCGCAATCGAATCGATTTCAATCACTTGTTTTCCGAGACGTGTCGAAGCGACCGCCATTTCAAGTTCTGTTTCCCGCGTTTTCGTTAACACATCGTCTTTCAAAATATCGAAGCGTTGTAAGCGCGCTTTTTGTTTCGTAGATCGTGCCTTCGCACCACGCATGACCCATTTCAATTCATTGCGATAACGGTTTTGCTGTTTCGCTGCGGTCTGTTCAGCAAGCTGTTCTCGCTCTGACTTTTGCGTGACAAAATCCGCATAGTTTCCCTCGTATTCGTACAATTTCCCTTGATCGAGCTCGTAAATTTTCGTCGCCACTTCATCTAAAAAGTAACGGTCGTGCGTAATGAAGAGCACCGCCCGCTTCGTCTGTTGTAAATACGTTTGCAACCATTCAATCGAATCGATGTCTAAATGGTTCGTCGGCTCATCAAGCAACAATAAATCACTTTCTTCAAGCAACACTTTCGCAAGCGCGACCCGTTTACGCTCTCCTCCCGAACAATCACGCACTCGTTTCGCAGGCTCCAACATATGAAGCTTCGATAAAATCGTCCTTGCTTGCGTATTCATATCCCAAGCTCCTTGCGCATCCATCTCTGCCTGAATGTCCGCAAAACGCTGTTGAATTTTTCCATCTGTCGGATGTTCGCTCAATTGGCGCGTCACTTGTTCGTATTCATAGTTTAAACGCATGAGTGGCGTATCGCTTTGGAACAAAGTCTCAATGATCGTTAAATCTAAATCGAGACGGTCTTCTTGTGTCAGTAGACGAATCGTATAATCGTTCGGATGTTTCTTTTCATACTCGTCCGCAATTACTTCATTCGCCAATACTGAAAGTAACGTCGTTTTACCTGTTCCATTTTGGCCGACGATTCCGATTTTTTCTCCCGAATGAATGGTAAATTGTATATTTTCAAATAATGTTTTTTCCCCGATCGTTTTTGTCAGTTGCAACACTTGAAACTGTTTCATCTTGCCACTTCCTTCACTAATTGTCCGTTCTATCGTACACGAAAAAAGCGCTTTTCGCCAAAAAACTTTCTCACTCGCTTCGTCACAACTTTGTAAATTGACGGACAATTTAGATAAGTTCATTTCAATTCTTATGTTTTCATGTTATTATTATGTAATCTTTACATATCCAATGGAGGTTTTATCAATGACGAACTCAGTAACCAACAAAGAAACAGAAGACGTAGCGAAAAAAACACCGCTACAATTAGAAGACGTACTCATCGCCAATCAGCTACTGAAAGATATCGTCAGCCATACACCGTTACAAAAAAACGAACGGCTTTCAGAACAGTACGAGTGTAACATCTACATTAAACGAGAAGACTTACAACACGTACGCTCTTTCAAATTGCGCGGTGCTTACTACAAAATTAAACGCATCGAAGAAGAGGCACGCAAATATGGCGTCGTCTGCGCGAGTGCTGGCAACCATGCACAAGGAGTCGCCTACGCATGTGCGCACCTTGAAATCGAAGGTAAAATCTTCATGCCACAAACGACACCGAAACAAAAAATTAACCAAGTGAAAATGTTCGGTCGCCAATTCGTCGAAATTATTCTCGTCGGCGATACGTTTGACGAATCATCGAAAGAAGCGATGGCGTATTCAGAAGAACACGGACAAATTTTCATCCATCCATTTGACGATCCTGACATTATTGCTGGACAAGGTACCGTAGCGGTCGAAGTGATGAACGATATCGACGAGCCGCTCGACTTTATTTTCGCAAGTGTCGGCGGTGGTGGATTAGTCGCTGGTTTATCAACATACATTAAAAACGTCTCTCCTCAAACGAAAATTATCGGGGTAGAGCCTGCAGGGGCAGCGAGTATGAAAGCAGCACTCGCTCACGGTGGACCGGTCAACTTGCCACAAATCGACAAATTCGTCGACGGAGCAGCTGTCCAATGCGTTGGAGAAATGACACATCAAGTGATCGCTCAATCCGTAGATGATATCGTCGTCGTTCCAGAAGGGAAAGTATGTACATCGATTTTAACGATGTATAACGAGCATGCGATCATCGCCGAACCAGCAGGAGCATTACCGATTGCCGCTCTCGATTTTTATAAAGATAAAATTAAAGGAAAATCTGTCGTCTGTGTCGTGTCCGGTGGAAATAATGACATCGGCCGCATGCAAGAAATTAAAGAAAAATCGCTTCTCTATGAAGGGTTACTATACTACTTCATTGTCGATTTCCCACAACGTGCAGGGGCGTTACGTCAATTCCTCGACGAAGTGCTCGGTCCAGACGATGACATTACGACTTTTGAATATACGAAGAAAAACAATAAAGAAAATGGCCCTGGTCTCGTCGGCATCGAAATTAAACGCCGTGAAGACTACGAAAGTTTAATTCAACGAATGAAAGAAAATGGCTTCCCCTATAAAGAAGTCAATAAAGACAGTTCTTTATTCGGACTTTTAATTTAAGTATGACTAGCAGAAAATTGTCATGATGATATGCTGCTTTTCAATTTGCTTCGTCAGCAAATTTACAACCGCTCTCGCAAAATATAATACATGCTCTCTATATTTTCTTAACGCGAACCATCATCTTCGTCACATATTGCTCCGTATTGCTCGAAATAATTTCATCGAGCATATACTGTTCATACACTTGACCTACTACCGTATACTGCTCTTCTTTCACCCATTGCTTAATGCGCTCATACGCTTCTGTCACTGCGTTATACTCCCCAACATGATACGTACATGCATATAACCCCGCTTCTTTCATAACTGAATTTTTCGTCTTTGGTTCTTCTACTCGAATGTAAAAATGTCCACCTGTTAAATAATCTCCTTCCTCGAACTGCGCTTTCGAAAAAAAACGACTCATCGGATATCCTGCGTCTCGCTCATTGTGAACAAAATATTGCGCGAACTGTTGAATTTGTTCCGATATTTCTTTTTCTGAAGTAGCGGTGATCGGTTCACTAATAATTAAACATTCTTCTTCCATCTCTTCTAAAAAAACTTCCTCCACTACTTGCCCAGCTTCTTGAATGAGCGAACGTTTCGTACGAATAATGCGCTGTAACTCACGCAATTCTTCCATTTTTCGAAAGACGACTTGTTCTTTCTCTTCCAGTAGACGAACCGCTTCGTCTAACTCTTTCTCATTCAAAAATTGTTTAATTTCTTTTAAAGGTGTATCGAGTCGCTTCAATAAATCGATGACCGCAAAACGTTCTAATTGGTGAACCGAATAGTACCGATAGCGATTTCTTTCGATAAAATCAGGCTGTAATAAACCAATTTTGTCATAGTAAATAATCGTCTGCTTCGATACGCCGCACGCTTTCGCAAATTCTCCCGTCGTAAAAAACTGCCCTGTATCCTTCATTTACATCCCTCCTGCATCATTTGCTTGACTATATAGTAACTATATCGTTTAACATGAAGAAAGTTCAATGAACAAATCGATTCAGTTTGAGGGTGATCAACATGACAACAACGACAATAAAGCTTCGTACGACAAAGCCGTCGCGACTCTTTTTATCTTATTTAATTCCGTCATTACTCGGCATGATGCTCATGGCGATTAACATTTTAGTCGATGGACTATTCGTCAGTCACGGAGTTGGCGAACGCGCACTTGCCGGAGTGAACGTCGCGGTTCCTGTATATTCGATTTTATTATCGATTTCTTTATGGATTGGGATGGGAGGCGCGACGATGTTCTCGATCGCAATGGGCCGAGGTGAACGTGAGCGCGCACAGTCTATTTTTAGCCAAGCGGTGACGACTGCTGTACTCCTCACGAGTGCCATTATCGTGTTCAGCTTAATTTTCGAAAAGCAAATGGCGTACTTTTTCGGGGCAACAGATGAAATTTATCCATTCGTTCGCGACTACTTACACGTCATTTTAGTGGCGGGACTCATTTATATTTTGGAAAATATTTTAAGCATTTTCATTCGAAATGACGGCAATCCAGTACTTGCTACTGCAGGTCTCGTCGTCAATTCAATTTTAAATATTATTTTAAACTATATTTTCATTTTCCAATTCGGCTGGGGAGTGAAAGGTGCAGCGTGGGCGACCGTCATTGCGACGATTATCGGCACACTCGTTTTACTGCTCCACTTCCGCAAACCGACAAATCATTTAAAATTCATTACATGGCGACTCGAATGGCAGACGGTGAAGTCGATGCTTTTGATCGGCTTACCGAGCTTTATCGTCGAAGGAAGTGCAGCGATTATGATTGTCGCGACGAATATGTCATTTAAACATTTCACAGGCGAACTCGGCATTACATCTTTCGCCGTCGTGAATTACGTCCATTCCGTCTTCATTATGATTTTCATCGGAGTTGGTGCAGCACTGCAACCGATTACGAGCTATCATCACGGAGCGAAATTGTTTAACCGACTTCAAACATTCGTTAAAATTGCTGTTTTAACAGGATTCGGTATCGGGCTATTCTCTTTCCTCGTCGGCTCACTAGCGAGTGATTTATTTATCGACTTATTCGCTATCCAAAATGAAGAAGTTGCGGCATTTACTCGAAAAGGAATTGTACTCTTTTTCATCGGTTATTTATTTTTAGGGGTTAATATGGTGTATGCAGAGTTTTATCAGTCCATCGAACAAATTCGGTTCGCTACACTCATTATTATGAGTCGAAGCCTCGTTCTTTTACTACCTGGATTGTGGATTTTGCCGACTTTATTCGGCCCAGATGCTATTTGGCTCGCTTTTCCAGTAGCGGAAGGAATTAC
>JASLHQ010000005.1 GCA_030152265.1 Savagea sp. | reverse complement strand
ACCCTTTAAATGGCCTTCCCATATCCGCTTCTACGGTTCGCTGAATCAATTTCGGAATGTCGAATTGCTCATACGTTCCTGTCACGTAAAACTGTTCCGCAAGCCAATTTTCTTCTTCTCGAATCATAAACGAATGCGTGCGCATTTTATAACGCAGTTCAGGCGATACGTAGCGGTGCAGCATGAGGGGATGACGCTCACTTGTCGGATACGTCGTCACCATGAGCCGAACTTCATCTTTCGGTTGAATCCATTCGTTTAACCAATGAACTCGCTCCTCTGTCGTACGCGCTACATAAAGTTCGACCGGATCGGTGATGAGCCGATGATTCGGTAAATGAATCGCATACGGAGAACGATGAAATAAGCCGTAATAAAATTGTTCCGTAGGACGCAAGCTTTTCGGATAAAAACGTTCGTATTGCTGTTGTAAGCCTTCTCGACTTAATATATAACGCTCTCGGTCCCCGATTAAGTCGAAATGCGGATACGTCGGGTGCGCATCGATCCACTCCGGGCGCAAACCGTAAGATGCGCCCCATTCGATGAGACGTTCTACATCTGCACAACCTGCCTTCGTTACCGTTTGGCAACCAGGGAAGCGGTCGTCAAGCCAATAATGTGTCAAAAAAGCGAGCTCTCCTTGCGCTACTCGCTCTTGCCACTGCCGTAATTGTTGACGATTAATGCCGAAAGCCACTATTTTTCCTCTTTCGGAATAACGTTTTTTTCGTAAGCTTCATGCCAAGCCGGATCGACTTTACTCAATGATACAGGACGAAAATTTCCTTTTTTGACGAGCACATGTGTCGATTCAGCAGTCGCCGCGATTTCCCCATTTTCCTTCACGATTTCATAGGCGTAAATCGTGCGCACACGACCGTGTTCACGTAACCATGTACGAACGGTGACCGTCTCTCCGTATGTACAAGCTTGTTTATATTGAATATTTAAATCGACGACAGGTGATAAATAACCTTCTCGCTCTAATCCAGCGTATGTAAACCCGAGTTCTTGAATTAATGAAGTGCGTCCGATCTCCATCCATACGAGATAGTTTGCATGATAGACGACAGCCATTTGGTCCGTCTCCGCATAACGTACTTCAATTTGTTTTTCATTAATGATTCCCATGATCTTCACCTCTCTTTTATCTTAAACAAAAAGGATAACCGCGACAACGAAAACGATCATTCCAATCAAAATCCATCCGGTCTCTTTCACAGCTTTTGCCGCATCTTCTGACCAATCGGGATTCGTCGGGAAATCGTCCGCTGTATGGACGCGACCGCATTGTTTACACGTCGCTTTCGTCTCTTCTAATTTCAACTCTCCTCCACAATCGAGGCACGCTACTTTACTCATCCTGTCACTCCTTTACTGTCTTTATTATCGCATCTATTTAACAGACGTCAATTCCTTTCTTTCCACAATCTTTAGACCCTCATATTCATCATAACGAACAACTATTGTATTAGAAACTTCACTAAAAGTAGGTAAAAAGACTATATAAGATTCTCAATTATCACATATTTCCACTAAAACAAATTCTTCCTTTTATTTGTAAAATCGTTCGAAATGAACTGTTCAATCATAGATTTTTCTCGTATTATGAAGGTAAAGGAGTGATTTTCATATGTTTTTACGTTTAGGATCTGCCATTCGTACGAATAACTTCTCTGATGCGCAATTAACGATGAAATTACAGCAACTTTGGAAAGATGCTCCTCCAGTACGACCGATTTATGTTTGTTATTTTCATTATGCTGATCGCTTTACGGAAGATTTTTCTGTCGCACTCGGCGTAGAAGACCCAAATGGCACATTTTTATTACCGAGCGAACAAACTTCTTATATTACGTATCCCATTCCGTTAAAAGAACGACTCGGTTTTTGGAAAGCTTGGCAAAATGTTTGGGAAGATGAGTGTACAGGGCGCATTGAGCGTTCGTATACCGTTGATTTTGAAAAATATGAAGCGGATGGGAGCGCGACTTTGTATATTGCAGGTGAAGTCAATCCGAATATGTCCCATCAACTTGACCGTAAGAAAGTGATGAAATGAAAAGAGAAATGAAAAAACGCCTCGCACTATTTCAATGAATAGTAACGAGGCGTTTTTTATTTCTTATTTTGTAGCTTCTTTAATTTTGTTACGGAGAACCATTTGTAAGATTCCACCGTGACGGTAGTAGTCGATTTCAACTTCTGAGTCGAAACGTGCAAGAGCTTTGAACTCTGTTACTTTTCCGTCTTTCGCTTTCGCAGTTACAGTGAGGATATCGCGTGGTTTAACACCTTCAGCGATATTTACAGAAATTTCTTCTTCTCCTGTTAAGCCGAGTGAATCTGCTGATTCGCCTTCCATGAATTGAAGTGGTAAAACACCCATCATGACAAGGTTTGAACGGTGAATACGCTCGTAGCTTTGTGCGATAACTGTTTTAATGCCGAGAAGGTTTGTACCTTTTGCAGCCCAGTCACGTGAAGAACCCATACCGTAGTCGTTACCTGCAAGGACAACTAAACCAGTACCTTGTTCTTGATATTTCATACATGCATCGTAGATTGGCATAACTTCGCCTGTTGGCCAGTACGTTGTGAATCCACCTTCTGTACCTGGTGCAATTTGGTTACGGATACGGATGTTCGCAAATGTACCGCGCATCATCACTTCGTGGTTACCACGGCGTGATCCGTAAGAGTTGAAGTTACGTGGCTCTACGCCGTTTTCACGGAGGTAGATTCCAGCTGGCGTATCTTTACCGATCGCTCCTGCTGGTGAGATGTGGTCAGTCGTGATTGAATCACCGAACTTACCAACGACACGCATACCTTCAAGTGTTTGAATATCTTCTGGCTCTTTTGAGAGACCTTGGAAGAATGGTGGGTTTTGAATATATGTTGATTTCTCATCGAATTCGTAGATTGGATCGTCTGAAGTTTCAATTGCGTTCCAAGCTTCGTTCGCTGTGAAAACAGTTTCGTATTCTTTGCGGAAGATTTCTGGTGTTACAGAAGCTTTAACAACTTCTTGAACTTCTTCCGTTGTTGGCCAGATGTCTTTGAAGAATACATCGTTGCCGTCTTTATCTTGACCGATTGGGTCTTTTTCGAAGTCGATGTCCACTGTTCCAGCGAGTGCATATGCTACCACGAGTGGTGGTGAAGCTAAGTAGTTCGCTTTAACGAATGGGTGAATACGTCCTTCGAAGTTACGGTTACCAGAGAGAACTGATGTTGCTAAAAGGTCGTTTTCTCCAATTGTTTTTTCGATTTCAGGCAATAATGGACCTGAGTTACCGATACATGTTGTACATCCGTATCCAACTGTGTTGAATCCGATTTTGTTAAGATATTCAGTTAAACCTGAATCATCTAAGTAACCTGTAACAACTTTAGAACCTGGTGCGAGTGAAGTTTTCACGTGTGGTGGTGGTGTTAAACCTTTCTCCACAGCTTTCTTCGCTACGAGTCCAGCCCCTAACATAACGTATGGGTTAGATGTGTTTGTACATGAAGTGATTGCCGCGATTGCGATATCACCTGTTTTCATTTCAGCTGTGCTTCCGTCAGCGAATTCGATCGTACCTTTTTTGTCGAATTCTTCTGGCGTTAAGCCGAAGCCGTGTGGACCTTCTGGTGCTACAACTGATTCGCGGAATGCAGTTTGTAACTTAGAAAGTGGAATTAAGTCTTGTGGACGTTTTGGACCTGAAAGGTTCGCTTCGATTTCTGAAAGATCGATTTCAACAACGTCTGTGTAGACTGGCTCTTCTTTTTCAGGTGTGAAGAACATGTCGTTCTCGATTAAGTATTGTTTAACGACTGCGATGTGATCTTCGTCGCGGCCTGTTAAGCGCATGTAGTCGAGTGACTCTTCGTCAACTGGGAAGAAACCACAAGTTGCACCGTATTCTGGTGCCATGTTTGCGATTGTTGCGCGGTCAGCGAGTGGTAATTGGCTTACGCTTGGTCCGAAGAACTCTACGAATTTACCAACGACACCTTTCGCACGCAATACTTGAGTTACTTTAAGTGCTAAGTCAGTAGCAGTCGTTCCGTTTGGAAGATCTCCTGTTAATTTAACACCGATTACTTCTGGAATTGGGAAGTATGAAGGTTGTCCGAGCATTCCTGCTTCAGCTTCAATACCACCAACACCCCATCCGAGAACACCGATACCGTTGATCATCGTCGTATGTGAGTCAGTACCAACTAATGTATCTGGGAATGCTTCGAATGTACCGTCTTCGTTTTCAACAGCGTGTACAACGTTCGCAAGGTACTCTAAGTTAACTTGGTGAACGATACCTGTCGCTGGTGGAACTGCGCGATAGTTGTCGTATGCTTTTTGTGCCCAGTTTAAGAACTGGTAACGTTCAGCGTTACGTTCGAATTCTAATTTCATGTTTGCGTTCAATGCCGCTTCCGTACCGTATTGGTCTACTTGTACAGAGTGGTCAATGACGAGGTCAACCGGAATTTCAGGGTTGATTTGTTGTGGGTCTCCACCCATTTCAGCCATCGCTGAGCGAAGTGCTGCGAGGTCAACCACTACAGGAACACCTGTGAAGTCTTGTAAAATTACGCGTGATGGTTTGAATGGTACTTCTGCATCCTTGTCTGCATCTTTACCCCATTTAGCTAAGTTTTCTACGTGGCTGTCTTGGATGACATAACCGTCGTGTTGACGGAGTACAGATTCAAGTAATACTTTTACTGAGTAAGGGAGTTTTGAAACGTTTGCTACACCAGCTTCTTCTAAAGCTTTAATGCGGTAGTAATTGTACGTCTTGCCGTTTAACTCAAATGATGTACGGCTGTTGTGCAAATTGCTTTTTGCCATTTTAAATTCCTCCTTTATGTACGTAGTGTGATTTTGGAATAAAACACACACTCTTCACTCCTCAAATAACAATACTCCATGTCATAAGTAAAATATAATATAATTATAGGTCGTGATAAGTAAAACGAATAACCTTTCTGTTTTAACATTCATTTTCTCAATTACAAAACTTTCCTTTCTTATTTATTGCACGAGCGAAAAGCGTTAACAAGACATGTGTCATGACAGATGGTATAATAAAATAAAAGTTTTTAAAGGAGAAATGTTTAAAATGAAAGAAGCATTGTTAGTCATTGATTATACGATTGATTTCGTCGCAGAAGATGGAAAGTTAACGTGTGGACTACCCGGTCAACAGTTAGAGCGTTACATCGTCGATACGACGAAAGATTTCATCGAACGCGAACAGTTCGTCGTCATTCCGAACGATGTCCATGAAGAAAATGATCCATTCCATCCAGAAACCGCCCTCTTCCCTCCTCACAACATTCGAGGAACGGAAGGACGTCATTTATTCGGAGAACTTCAATCTTTATATGAAGCGAATAAAGAGCGTGTCATTTGGATGGATAAAACGCGTTACAGTGCGTTTGCAGGAACGAATTTAGATATTTTACTTCGCGAACGAAATATTCGCACGGTACATTTAATGGGCGTCTGTACAGATATTTGTATTTTGCATACAGCGATCGATGCATACAATTTAGGGTATGATATCGTCGTGCATACAGGCGGCGTCGCGAGTTTTGATATGGAAGCGCATGAATTTGCGCTAAAACATTTCAAAAACGTTTTAAATGCGAAAGTGATTGAATAATTGAACAAGGGGTAGCACCGCATTTGCGAGGCTACCCCTTTAGTATTGTTTAGGTCATCATATTCGTAATAATAAAAACATGTTCCAGATGTTTCTTGGTGAACGTTTCGTCCCACAGCCGCGGTGCGATGTTCTGTTTTGATCTTCTATCCTTAAGCAACGCAAACCCTACCTACTTTTGCGTCCTTGCAGTCCTATAACTGCGCCAGTGTGAATAAGTGTCTTCAAAAATTGAAAACAGATTGCCAGATTACGTACACTTTGTTCCTTTTCATACATTTTATTATTATACCTCACTTCTCCTAATTTGTCGAGCTTTCGTTCAAATTAGGAGTTTTTCTTTATTTCTACCTTTTTTTAAATTACATGTTTCATATTTTGTGAGGGTGGTATACATCAATTACAAGCAATCATACTTGTTTTATAAAAAAGGAGATGGAGAATATGTTAAGTTTCTTATGGTATTTAATTATCGGAGGTATTTTAGGTTGGTTAGCCGGTGCAATTTTAGGGAAAGACATTCCATTTGGTATTCCTGGTAACATTATCGCCGGAATTATCGGGGCTTGGATTGGCGGAAACTTATTAGGAGCTTGGGGTCCAACAGTTTCTGACTTCTATATCGTTCCAGCATTGATCGGTGCAATCGTGCTCGTTGCAATTTTAAGCTTAGTATTAAAATCAATGAACCGCGCATAAGTAAAAAACGAGAGAAGGATTCAGCCTTCCCTCGTTTTTCTCGTTTATACCGAAAAAATATAGAAAGAAAACGTTTTCGTTCTCGTTTAGCTATGTTATAATCAATTTTAAATGCGAGAACGTTTTTAATTAGGAGGTCTTGTATGCGCTTACAAAATAAAGTGGCAATGATTACAGGAGGCAGCGGCGGAATCGGCGAAGCAACAGTTCGTCGATTTTTACAAGAAGGAGCGGTCGTAGCGATTGTCGACTATGATGAGCATGCACTCGAAACTTTCGCTACCGAACTACAAACTGAAGGGTTCGATGCGTTCCAAACGTATAAGTTAGATGTGCGTTCCTTAGAAAACGTGCAACACGTTGTCACGCAAATCGTTGAACGTTTCGGCACGATTGATATTTTAATTAATAATGCAGGCATTACACAAGATGCCCAGTTGACGAAAATGACAGCGGAACAATTTCACGATGTGCTCCAAGTGAATACGACAGGTGTTTTCTACTGTACGCAACAAGTCGTCCCGCATATGATCGCGCAAAAAAGCGGAAAGATTATTAATACGACATCGGTCAGTGGTGTTTATGGCAACTTTGGACAGACGAACTATGCCGCTTCTAAAGCGGCGGTCGTCGGGATGACAGAAACGTGGGCGAAAGAACTCGGGCGCCACAACATTAATGTCAATGCGGTTGCGCCAGGGTTTACATTAACGCCTATGGTCAAAAAGATGCCGAATCCAGTCATTGAAAAAATGACCCAGATGATTCCACTCGGCCGTCTCGGTAAACCTGAAGATATTGCGAATGCTTACGTCTTTTTAGCTTCAGATGAATCAAGCTATATTCACGGACATACACTACATGTCGACGGTGCTATCATTATGTAATTTGTCTACATGTGCAGCGAAACGATCGGAAATGTTTGACGACTACACTCCCAATGTATCGCCAACAATAGATTTCGTGAAATGTAGACAAAATAACACTCCCACCCATCTCTCCCGGGTAGGAGTGTTTTTAGTTTTCTGCAGCAGCCAATCCTTCTAATTGGTCGCGCATTTCTTCAAATTCTTCATAAAACGCATATACGTCAGATACGTATTGATCGCTACGGTTGTAGTTGAACAGTGCTTTTTTTATATCGCCTTCTGCCGCACCACTTTTGGATAAATAGTGAGCGGCCGAATAAATCGCATCTTCAATGTCAAACGGATCGGCAATGCCGTCACCGTTCGCGTCAACCCCATATCCTCCATACTGCGCAATAACTTCTGGATTCGTTTTATCTTCTTCAGGAATATCCCCTTGCCCGAGTCCTGAACAACTCGGATGGCTCCATCCGACGAATGTACAAGGCATAAATTGCATATGCCCTTCCGCTCCTACTGGCGAGATGAGCGTAGACATCGTGGAAAAGCGAGTTTCGATACGATGTACCGCTGCAAGCAATGTCCATGGGATATCGTATTCTTCCGCTGCTGCTTGGTAAATCGAAATGTATTCAGGTGGCATCGTTAAGCCCCCTGTCAAATCTTGCACTTCATCCATCACGACGTGAGCGGCTTTTTGAATGATGCCGCTTTTTTCAAATGTAAAAATAATAATAGCGAGTGTTCCGTAGACGACAACTGCTACTGTCGCCACTAAAAAAATGAGCCGTTTCAATAAGGATTTTTTCTTTTTTTGATGGGCCACTTGAACACTCCCTCTCTCCGTTTATGACTGTTGTAATTTTTTCATATCTTCAATGATTTGACCGAAGTGCTCTTCACGTGTGCCATCAAATTGCACGCCACCGTAAGTTTTCACTGCGACACCATCTTGATTCACTAATACAAAAGCTGTTCCATGAATGACTTGGTCACTTTCCGGGTCGTCGATGACGATTTGGCGGAACGAGTCGACCGCAAATTTCTCAATAAACTCTTGAGAATACCCCGTTAGCATCTCCCATTTCGATTCATCGACAGGATGGTAACCTTCTAAATATTCCGCAAGTCGTTCCGGTGTATCGACATCCGGGTCTACACTAAATGACACGATATGATAATTTTCAAGCCCTTCTTCTTCCATCATATCTTGCAATTCTGTCATATTCGCCATCATCGGTAAACAAACCGTCGTACAATTCGTGAAGACGAACTGCGCAAGCCATACATCACCTTTCAAATCATCGAGCGATACTTTTTCACCTCGATGATTATCGAACGTAAAATCTTCTATTTTATACTTATGATCAGGTTTGAAAGCTCCTGGAGCACAAGCTGCTAACAGAATTGAAACGAGAGCAAACATAACTAATAAACGTTTACGCATACAAAGCCTCCAATAAATTTCTTTATTCATTCTAACATAGAGTGAAGTTAATGACGAGATAAGTCAATTCTTTTTCATTTTCATGTAAGTGTGTGAAGTTATGATGAATAACCGACTTTTTCTTTCACCCTTTCTTCATCTATCTCTCGATAAGGTGATTTTTTCAGAAGAAGCGACTATAATGTAAAAGAGATTAATTAATCGAGGTGACTGTTTTGATAGCAACTGCACTCCCTTCATTCGTTCTAGGAACGACGAATAATATTTTTATGGGATTTATCGTATTTTGGGTATTCGTCCTACTCGGTCTTTTTGCGATCGGTGGATTTTTTATGTTCCGTAAGTTTTTAAAAGTGTTGCCGAAAGAAGACGGCATGTCGACATTGGACTGGGAAGAGCATTATGTGAATGAATCGCTCCACTTATGGCATGACGAGGCGAAAGAATTGTTAGAAGAATTCGTCAGCCCTGTACCAGAGTTATTCCGCCCGGTCGCCAAGCAAAAAATAGCCGCAAAAATCGGAGAGGTCGCACTCGCAGACGGTGCTTCTAAAATTGAGTTTAAGCATATGTTAGAAGGGTATATTACAGCGACGCCAAAACGCGACCATAAATTTTTGCGCAAACGTTTAAAAGAGCTCGATATTGAATTTAGCCAATACGAGTATTTATTCGAACTTGCCGATAAATAAAAAAACAAAGTCGATGGAGAAACTCTCTACTCGGCTTTGTTTTTTTATCGTTTCGGCTTCAATTGTTGGAGACGTTGAATCATTTGTTCTTTCGACGCATATCCGAAATGCTTCAACAAATCTTCCGGGTCTTCTTGAATGCTGCGTTGCAATAAACGGAAATAACGCAATTCCGAGCCGCGCACATCGAGTGATTCTCCCGCAGTCGCCCGCTCCACGACTCGCTCTACCGTCCGCTCACTCATCGGTTCATTCATGAGACCGCGATCGGTAAAGTAAAGCGCATGCCCCTCTTCCCACTCAAAATCAAATAGTTCGGCTGTCCGCTTCGCGTAATGCTGTAAATCTTCTACTGTTTTTTCCATTAAATCAATCCATTGAAACGTTAAATTTTTGCGTAATAAAGCAAGTTTTCGTTCTTTTTGGTCGAAATGTCCCCAGCGTAAATTTTTAATTTCGGCTACTTTCAACCCTGTATCGATCATCAATTGGACGATGGAGCGGTTGCGAAAGGGGAGCCATTCTTCATAACTCGTCATTTCCGCTGGTTCTTCATAATGATGATACACCGCACTCACTTCGGTCATCGAAGGAATCCGCACTTCTACTTGGTACGGTTGCGTATGCAAAATAGCGGACTTAAAATCTTCTTCAATAATATGAGCAACGGCTAAATAGTGCACGAATGAGCGCAAGGACGAAATTTTTCGGCGCACAGAAGTCGGTTTAAATCCCGCTTCTAGTAAGACATCTTCGTAGTGAATCGCAAAATGTCTAAAATCTTCACTCGTCACATCTTCAATACGCGCTTCATCTAACACTTGGGCTAGCTGTTCTAAATCGATGCGGTATTGTTTCAACGTATGAGGGGACTTATTTAAATTTCGTAAATGAAATAAATATTGCGCGATTGCTTCTTTACACTGCATGTCCATTCCTCCTTATGAAAAAATCAATAGAATGCGCGATATGCGCACCTATTGATTCACTAGCTGTTGATATTTTCGATACATCCCGATTCGCCATGACACGATCATCCCGAAGGCGAGTAAAAAGAACATACCACCAAGCTCTCCGACGTCAATCGATGAACTTAATACCATTTTTGCGACAACACGCACGATGAGTAACCCGACTAAAATGAGTAAAAATGCACGTGACGGTTGCACGTAAATTTGATCGCCTTCTTTTCGGAAATTCGTCGTTTTAATTAAAATGAATGAAAACAATACACCGACGCCGAACGCTTCAATCACTTGAAGCCACGGTACACGAAATTCTTCAAAGACGAACATGAACATTCCGGTCGACATGAAAAGAGGTGGCAAAATAATTTTTTTAGCGGTGATCGGACGTTTCGCGATTTTTTGACGTACAATCACACTCATCGTTCCCATCACTAAAAAGAAAATTGTCGAGCCGATGATGAGAAACGATGGTGGTAAATCTTTTAAAAACGATGGAATAAAGTCAACGAGGCGCATGAACGATTAGTCCTCCCATTGCTGTACTTCATCGAGACGTTTCACCAGTTCGTCGCGTTGAACGAAACGTGCAAAACGAGCATATTCTTTACCGTGTAAAAATAATAAGACGACTGGTGCTGTGAACAGTGAGAACTGCCCCGCAATCTCTTGTACTTCCGACACGTTCACTTGATAAAACGGAACGTCTGGATATTGTTCTTGGAGCGGTTCAACTTGCGGTAATAAGCCGTCACACACTGAACAGCCGTTAATTTTTACGAATAATAATAGCTTCGGTTGTTCTTCTAATAAAGTAACCCATTCATCATACGATGTAATTTTATGCATCCTTAATCCTCCTAAACGATTCATCCCTTCCATCATACACGACAATTGTGAACGATGACGTAAATATTCACGAAAGATGATAGTTACGCCCATTTTACCAAAAACGTACACAAATAGCGTTTCTTATGCTCAATCTTTTAAAAAGCAGAGAGAAATAAACGTTATTTTCGCTACGATCGTTCTCCTTTTATCTTTTCTCTATACAAAAAAGGTACAGCAAGACGCTGTACCTAAAGACTACTCTTTTTAAATTTTTGGAGCTTTTCATTTTTTACATGATTTACCAATACATTGAAATAAAGTTTGAAAGATTCTACTATCCTTTCAAATTTTTAATCGACGAGTCCGTTTTGGAGTTGATACATTTTGTAATAAAGCCCTCGTTCGCTTAACAGTTGTTGATGCGTGCCTCGTTCGACAATTTCACCTTGGTGTAACACGAGAATCAATTCGGCATCTTGAATCGTACTGAGTCGATGGGCAATGGCAATCGTCGTACGACCTTTCCGCATTTTTTCAAGGCTCGCTTGAATCGCGACTTCCGTTTCCGTATCGATATTCGCTGTCGCTTCATCGAGAATTAATATTTTCGGATCCGTCGCCATCGTTCGCGCGAATGCGATCAATTGACGTTGTCCGCTTGAAAACGTCGAACCGCGCTCCGTCACATGTTCTTCATAACCGTTCGGTAATTGTTCGATGAAATGGTGCGCTTGGACGAATTGTGCCGCTTCTCGCACGGTCTCATCAGACATTTCCGGATGGTGCAAGCGAATATTGCTTGCAATCGTTCCATAAAATAAAAATGGATCTTGCAAGACGAGTCCGACTTTTTCACGCAATTGTGAAGCGGGGTACGACTTGATTGATTGCCCGTCAATCGTGATCGACCCTCGCTCAAACTCGTAAAAGCGCATCAATAAATTAATGATGGAACTTTTCCCGCTCCCTGTATGACCGACGAGTGCGACCGTTTCGCCTGCTTGCGCAGTGAACGATATGTTTTTCAACACGTCTCGTTCCCCGTCGTAAGAGAAGGACACATCTTTAAATTCAATGACGCCATCTGTAATCGGCTTTGTCGCTGTTCCCGTTTGACTCGGTTCTACCGTCTCATCGTCCATTAAACGAAAGACTCGTGAAGCGGAGACGAGTGCTTGTTGGAAGATGGATAAACGTTGCATCACTTGTTGGACCGGTTGGAATAAGCGTCCGAGCAATGTCGTAAAGGCGTAAATGACTCCGACATCGATCGCCGTTTCCATAGAAGTGAACCCGAAATATCCGAGCGTGACGACAATCGCTAACGCATACAATAAATCAATCGCAGGGCCAAGCAACATACTATCGAATTTAATATTGCGTAATCCCGCTTTGAAATGATTGTCGTTAATTTCTTTAAATTCATCCGCCATACGCGCTTCTTGGCGGAATGTTTGAATCATGCCCATCCCTGAAATCGACTCTGCAATTTTCGCGTTCAACTGACTGAGTCTTTCTCTTAAGTCGGCATAAAAGTCCGCACTATACTTCCGGTAAATCGTCATAATTCCTAAAAAGAACGGAAGGAGTAATAATGCGATGAACGCGAGTTTCACATCTAAGAAAAAGAGTGCGATATATACACCGATCAGCGTTAAAATCGATGAAATGAATGTGACGATGACGCTGACGAACATTTCTTTAATCGATTCCGTATCATTCGTCACACGCGATACGATACTTCCTGCTGGTGTCGCATCGAAATAACGCATGCCGAGTCCTTGCACTTTCGTAAATACGTCGATGCGCATTTGTTGAATAATTTTGAGCGCAATATGTTGGAAACGAATCATCTGGAAATAACTAAAGACGACGAGCATTAACGTAATGCCGACATAGAGCGCAAAGATCGTCATTGTTTCTTGTTTCGGAAATTGCATCGGCGTGATGAAATCATCGATAAACCGCTGAATAATTAGCGGTCCCGCAATTCCACCTGCAATCGATAAAAGAAGCATCGTCATCGCGATTGCGACTTCTTTTTTATGAGGGGCCACGTAAGCGAATAGACGCTTAAATACTTGCCATTGTTCACGCGCTGTCAATTTAATCGTTTTTTCTTCACGCATGTGGACCACCTCCTTGTTCTACCGATTGTTCGAGTTGCTGCAACATGTACATATCGTAATAATGTCCTCGTTGATCCATCAATTGTTCATGCGTTCCTTTTTCGATGATCGTTCCTTCATCGAGGACGATAATTTGATGGGCATGTTGAATCGCGCTTAAACGATGGGACGTAATAATATTCGTTTTGTCCTGGCGCGTCTTGCGTAAATTCGTTAAAATCGCTTCTTCTGTACGCGCATCTACCGCAGATAAAGAGTCATCCAACAGCAACAACTCAGGATCCATCAATAATGCTCGCGCAATCGACACACGTTGCTTTTGTCCGCCTGATAAACTGACGCCACGTTCTCCGACGAGCGTGTCATACCCATCAGTTAAACGTAAAATGTCTTCGTGGATGAAAGCAAGTTTCGCTGCTTGTTCAATTTGTTCGACATTCGTTGCTGGATTTGTAAATGCGATATTGTCTCGAATCGTTGTAGAGAATAAGAAATGGTCTTGCGGTACGTACCCGATCGATTCTAATAAACGTTGTTGACGATACGCATCGATTGAATGTCCCGCATACGTAATCGTTCCGTCATATCCTTCAAACTCTCGCATTAACAATTTTAAAATCGTCGTTTTGCCCGAGCCTGTTTTTCCGACGATACCTAATGTTTCGCCTCGTTTCAACTCGAATGAAACGTCGTGTAACGTCGTTTCTTCCGCTCCTGGATAACGGAATTGTTTCACGTCGAAATGAAGGTCTCCGACAGGTCGTTCGTCGATCGCATTCGGTACGTCAACGATTTCTGGTTCGACATCGAATAGTTGTTGAATTCTCGTATACGATGCACTTCCTCGCTCGACGATGTTGAACAAAAAGCCAAATGCCAACATCGGCCAAATGAGCGCTGCTAAATACGTACTGAACGCAACGAGATCACCGATTGTCATCTGTCCGTCAATGATGAAACGCGTTCCGAAAACGAAAGATAAAATGTATGACACCGCAAAAATTCCGCTAATCGTCGGGTCAAATAAAGCATCGACACGTGCGACACGCATATTTTTTTCGACAACTTTCGTCGATAAATTTGTAAAGTCCTCAATATCTTGTTTTTGTTGTCCAAATGTTTTGATGACTTCGATTCCTGAAATACTTTCCTGTGTTTTATCATTCAAATCCGAAAACGCTTCTTGCGCGTAACGGAACCGATCGCGAAGTAAGCGGCCGTAATAACTCGTCAGTAAAATCATGATGGGAAGCGGGATGAGCGCGATAATCGTTAATTTCCAACTGATTGTAAAGCCCATCGTCAAAATGACGACCGTTCCCGTCACAAGAGAATCAACGAGTGTGAGTACCCCCATACCTGCTGTTTGTTGCACGGCGTTAATATCGTTCGTCGCATGGGCCATTAAATCTCCGACACGACGCTTTTGATAAAAGGATGAAGACATTTTCGTAAAATGAACGAATAATTGTTCACGTAACGTGCGGGCTAAATAAACAGCCGAGCCGAAAATCATCACGCGCCAAAAATAACGTGCGACGTACATAACGATTCCCGCGATGACTAAAATGATGAGCCAGCGCGTCAGTTGTTCGGACGTCAACGTATTGTCCGTTACCCCGTCGATGACGAGTCCGATAATTTTCGGTGGAATTAACGCTAAAAAAGCGACGAAAATGAGCATACTAACCCCAAAAATGTATTGTTTTTTACGCTGTTTAAAAAACCAGCCTAATTGTTTGACGACATTCAGAACAATCCCCTCTTTCTTTCATTAAAATTAAAAAAGCTTGTCCATTTTATCATGAACAAGCTCCGGAGTGGTATTTTTAGCGTTGTAAACGACGGGCCAGTTGTTGGACCGGGTCCCAAACTCCGTTAAATGGTGGCGCATAACTTAAATCTAAATCGAGTAAATCCTCCACCGTTAATTGTGCGTACAATGCGGTTGCGATGACATCGAGTCGTTTGTCCACACCCGCTCCACCGATGATTTGAGCGCCGAGCACGTGACGCGTAAACGTATCATAATAAAGCGTTAACGTCATTTTTTAGCCGCATAGATAATACCAGGCAAAGGACTTCGCAGTTAGCGTAATGGAGTCATAATCCCGATTCGTCGCTTGAAGTGCTCGTTCGTTTAACCCTGTACCACCGATCACATAATCGAAAAATTGGAAGATCGACGTGCCGACAATCCCTTTAAAACGGGCATCCTCTCCACACATCGCAAGACCAGCGACACGTCCTTGTTTGTTCGCGGTCGTTCCGAGTGGGATGTAGTCGTGCTTTCCAGTGAGCCGGTTGAAATGACTTGCGCAGTCACCTGCCGCATAGACGTCTGGAATCGTCGTCTCCATCTGCTCATTCGTCACAATCGCGCCGTTTCCTAACGTATGAAGTTGTGGTGATTGTGCAAATGCTGTCGCAGGACGAACGCCGAGTGCTAATACGACATAATCTGTCGCATGCGTACCATTTTTCGTCGTCACTTCACGCACGACGTCTTCTCCTTCAAACCCTGTCACTTTTTCATTTAATAACACTTCGATGCCACGTTCACGCGCTTTTTGTAAAATCGCTTCCGAAATCGCTTCATCAAAGTTTTTCGCTAAACGGTCCCCGCGTTGAATGAGACGTACCTCTTTTCCAGCGAGCGTTAACGCCTCTGCCACTTCCAGTCCGATATACCCTCCACCGATGACTGTTACATGCTGTTTCTCTTCAATGGCTGCGACGAGCTGTTTCGTCTGTTCGATCGTCTTGAACACTTGAATACCACGTAAATCGCTATTGTGAAGTGACGGAACGACAGGATGGGCACCTGTCGCAATTAATAGCTTGTCGTAACGGACGGTAAAGGCTTCATCCGTTTCGGTATGTGTTCCGTGTACTTCTTTCGCTTCGTAATCGATCGATTCCACGCGATGATTCGTGCGTGCATCGATACCGTGACGTTCGCGAAATGTTTCGGGAGAACGTGCGATAACACGCTCTGCCTTTTCGATGCGACCGTCGATGACATACGGCAAACCACACTGCCCGTAAGAATACACAGTTCCTTGTTCTAACGTCGTCACACGCGCTTCTTGATCGTGACGTACAATTTCCATCGCAGCGCTCATTCCCGCTGCATCTCCACCAATGATGACATAATGTGTCAATGTTCTCGACCCCTTTTTAAATTATTGTTGAAAATAAGGATTGTTGCGGAATCCTTTCCATAAATCCGATTGCTCGACATAGCTCGCCGCACGAAGTAATAAGTGATCATGGCCTTTTAACGCCATTAATTGAACGCCGATTGGCATTCCATCATCATCCGAAGCAATCGGTAATGAAATGGCAGGTTGTCCTGTTAAATTCGCTAATTGTGTGAACGGTGTGTACGTTAAACTTGGTAAAAACATTTCATAAATAGCATCTTGCCGCGCTTCATTCGTTGTCGCGCGCAACATTTCTTCTTGTAATTGAGCTATTTTACGCGGGGAATGTGTCAATTCTCCAACAGAAGGCGCTATATTGGCCGTCGTTGGTGTCATAAAATATGTGTACGTCTCATGTAGTTGAGACATGTGACGTGCCGCTGTATCCCAAGCGTGCAAACTATCGACATATTCTCGTGCCGTAATCGTCTTGCCTGCTTCTGCTAACATCCAACTTTCAATCTCCACATGTTCTAGCGTGAGGGGATGTTTCATTTGACGTTCAAGATTATGAAATAAGTGAGACATTTCCCCACAGTTCATCGCGTAATAGTGACGCATGAGCTCTTCCCCATCAAATGGCCAGTCTACTTCTTCAGCGATATGTCCTTCTTGTTCGATGTAGCGCACAGTACGTCGAATAGCTTCTTTCGCCACTTCACTAACCGGCGTTCCGACTGGTGACTTCATTGTATACGCAAATTTCAACTGACGTGTCGGTGCACGGCGTAACGTATGTAAATACCCTTGTTCATAGAGAGGCGTTTGGAATGCAGCTTCTGGTTGAACGGTTTGTAAAATGTCGAGCGCTGCTGCTGCATCTCGAACGGTACGTGTTAAAACGAAATCGATTGCGGCTCCTTGCCAGTTGCGACCGACAGATGGTCCGACAGGCGTTTTCCCGCGACTCGGCTTCAGTCCAACTAAACCGGTAAAAGAAGCAGGAATGCGAATCGAACCTCCTCCGTCACTCGCTCCTGCGATTGGGACGATGCCACTCGCGACCGCTGTCGCCGCTCCGCCACTCGAACCGCCAGATGAACGACTATGACACCACGGATTGCGTGTCGGCCCGTGTAGGCGCGGCTCGGTAATATTTTTCAATGCGAATTCAGGCGTATTCGTAAATCCTGTAAAAACAAACCCTGCTTTACGTAACGCTTTCGTATAGTTCGCCTCTTCCGGCGCCACATAATCTTTAAAAAGAGTAGATCCTGAAGTAATACGCGCCCCTTTCAACGATTGCGAAATATCTTTTAGTAAAAAGGGAACACCACTTAACGGACTTTGCCCTTCCACTTGTTTCGCTTCTTGTAATGCTTCGTCATGACGATTGTGTACCACTGCGTTCAGTGTCTCATTCACTTGCTTTTCTTGCTTAATACTCACTTCTACAAGCTCAGCAGCAGAAACTTCTTTCGCTCGCACGAGTGCAGCTAATTCGACTCCATCATATTGAATATATTCTCGACGTTTCAATTCAATCATCCCCTTTTTCATGTGGCATTAACGTTTAGAAAAATCACTTCATTCATTTTAACATATTTTATCAAATTTATTCTTTTCTCTATACTTTCTGTCAATTTCAACATATTTCATTAAAAAAAATAGACTCCTTCGCAAAGAAGCCTATGTGTAACATCTAAGAACAGCGGTAGCCGCCCATTTCATTAATAAATTTTTTCACACTCGGTGCCCAGTGACGATTCAAGTTTGATGGATCGTTGGAAGCTCCGATCGGCGCATATACAGCTCCAAGTTGTTCAATCGTTTTCAAACCACCTTTATTCATCAAGCGAGAAATCGTGCGCGCCGTTGCGTCGAGTCCTTGTTCGAGGGAGTTGTAACGAATGAGTGTCGACCAGTTCGTTTTCGGGTTCATCATACCACCAGGATTGTTGTATTCCCGAATCGCTTTGCTCGTCCCATGCCCTGTTTCGTGAATTGTAATCGCCGCGAAAATAACAGGGTCGATATTATGTTTTTCCGCGATGCGGATGATGAGGGGACCTTGACCAGCTAATTTACCAGATGCATTTAATTTATTGAAAAATGCATCACCAATCGTATCTCCACAAGCGAGCGTAATATTTTCTTGATGCTCTCCAGAAGTGTTCGGTAGTGAGCTGCTTGTGCCTTGCTCTGGATAAATGACAGTTGGTGGGCGTTGACGTTTTAATAACTCGATCATTTCTTCGTCAATCACTTTTAAACGTTCAATGTCAGTTTCATAACGTTGTGTCACTTTTTGCTGGTCTGCCGTTAATATGTCGAACGCTTCTTTCAGTTCCATGACGATTTCACGCTGACGCTCTTCATGTAACTTTGCAAAATCACGTTGTATTTCAAGTAGTTCTTTCGATGATTCTATCGCTTGAAGTGTTTGCTGTTCAGTATATTGTTGTTCTTTAATTTGTTCTTTTTCCTCATTCATCGTCGTCATTAAATCGCGATCTACTTGTAAAAATAAGTTAACCCCTTCAATGCGCTTAAAAAAATCTAAAATATTTGCAGACCCGAGTAAAATGTCGACGTAGTTTAGTGTGCGGTCATATTTTTGCAAAGCGATAAGACGTTGGTCGGCAATTTTTTTACGTTCATCGTAGAGCGCTTGTACGTCATCTAATTCATCTCGTATCTCGTCTAACAAAGCCAGTTGCTCTAACAATCTTTCTTCTGCTTTTTGAATGTCA
>JASLHQ010000232.1 GCA_030152265.1 Savagea sp. | reverse complement strand
TTTACCGCACCGCTCATGAGCTACTTCGGAACGTACGCGACAGCGCTCGGCATATGGTCGCTCTTTGCGGTCGTCGGTTTACTATTTTGGCGCTTCATTCCGAAAGAACGAGTGATTGTGGCCGAACAAACGAAGCCGATGCGCAATCCGTGGCGAACGAAGCGGGCGTGGAGCATTTTGTTATTTTTCGGCCTGCAAGTGACCTTTTTCTTTACGACGATTACGTGGATCGTGCCTTTATTAATGGAAGCGGGGCATACGCGACATGAGGCGAGCTTTTACGTCGGAGTGATGACGAGCGTTCAAATTGTGACGAATATCGCTTTCCCCGCAGCGCTCAACAAATGGCCAACACGCGCACCACTTCTCATTCATGCGATGTTCCTCGGCGGCTTTTTCGCCTTAGCGAGCCTAGTATGGGGACCGGTGAGCGGTCATCTCATCAGCATGGTGTTATTCGGCATCGTCCTCGGGGCGACGTTCCCACTCGCGCTCGTGTTTCCCCTAAGAGAAGCGCGACACGAAAAAGAAGCGAGCGCCTGGAACGCCATGGCCCAAGCAGGCGGCTTCCTCATGGCAGGCACACTCCCATTACTCGTCGGCGCCCTAAACGACGCAACCGGCACGTACACGACAACCTACATCAGCATCACAACCTGTCTACTCGGCCTGTACATCGTCTACCTATACTTAAACAAAAAAACAGCGTAACGACACCGTAAAAACTTGTTGCGACTTCCCCCTCACATGACAAATGATGTGAGGGGTTTTTGAAATAGTTGTGTTCGTTAAGCCGATCGTTACAGCTTAATTTTATGGAATATAATTAGGAGCAATGGATGAATGATGTAGTGATATAGGCTACATGAAAATGAAATTTTGGTGTATGCCTTTTATATAGTACAATACATGTACATATCTCTAAGGGAGGTCAATAGAATAGAATGAATATTACATTATGGAATACACTTTTAAAAACACCACTACTTAAAAATAGTGAAACGAATAAAGTTCAACAGTGGATTCAAGCAGGGCAAGAAACGAGTTTATCGATAGCAGCGTTAGCACAATTACAAGGGATTTTTATGCAACTCTCTCAATATCGAATGGAAACGCTTGCGAATTTGACGCAGTTATCTCCTTTATCAAAAGACTATTTTAGAAATAATGACTTAGCGTTTACATGGAAAAAAATACATAGTATTTATCAATGCTCAAAAGAAGAATTGGCAGATGCTCTTTATATTAACGATGTTGTCGTAAATATGTGGGATCGCTCGATTAACGATCGTGAAAAGTACGCGTTTACCGAAACATTTGAACGATTTATCGGTCGTACACTAGATGTGTCTAGCATCGTTTCATTAGAAGAACAGATAGAAGAGCCAGTCGTTCAAATAGAAGAAAAAGAGGTAGAAGAAAACGTAGTAGAGCTAGTTGAGATCGAAAAGGTTGAGGTTGTTGAAACGGAATCGCAAGAAAAAGATTTTACTTTTTTAGAACAGCTTTCGGTTTTGCAAACTTCATCTGTTCAATCGGTTGTGCATGCGGAAGAATTTACAGAGCTACAGCATTACATGCACGTGGAGCGCCCGATACAGGAACATTTCATACGTGCACTTGAAGAAGCAAAGAGCAAAGATGATGCGCATCTCATTATGTTATGCGGTAGCGTAGGGGACGGAAAAAGTCACTTAATTTCATACGTACATGAAATTCGCCCTGAGTTACTAGAGCAAGTGTATGTGCACAATGACTCAACGGAATCTCATAACCCGAGTGAAGATGAAATTGAAACTTTAGAGAAAGTGTTAGCGCCGTTTGAAGGACGAGGGGCCGGCCGAGATAAAGTCGTTCTCGCGATTAACCTCGGAGTGTTGCACAATTTTTATGCGAAACATCGCGATACAACACAATTCCCGAAAACGATTCATGCGATTGAAGCATCCCGAGTGTTTGAAGTAGATAAAGACTTTGACAACAGCACAGAAGATGTGACATTGCTGAACTTTGCAGGATTACAACCGTATGAAATTAGTGATAAAGGAGCGACGTCACGATTTTTTGAAGCCATTATTAAAAAAATTGTCGCGCCGACAGAAGAGAATCCATTTTATCGCGCATGGCAAAAAGACCGTGAGCGTGATGTGTGGACACCTGCGCATTTAAATTATTCTTTATTACAGGAAGAAACGATGCCTAGTGCAATTGTTCAAGTGTTAGTAGAAGCGATGATGAAAGAAAAGCTTTTCTTATCAACGCGTGCGCTTTACAACGTCATTTATGACATGATCGTTCCGTTAGATAATACAACATTCCATCCAGACCATATGCTACCGAGCCTATTATTTTCACGCCCAGAGCGTTCCGATTTAATGCATGCTTTGCATATGATTGATCCCGTAGCTCGTCGAGCGGAAGTGTTGGATAGCTTGTTGCGCGAATTTATTTTGACGAATGATGTAACAACGATGATTCAGCAACATTTGACAGGGAATGCACATTATTTAACGATATGGGAAAACACAGACGGAGATGTTGAAAGTTATTCTAAATTATTAATCCGTCATTATTATATTTTAAATCATGAAGCATTAAACGAACGATTTTATCAGTTTTTACAAACATTATTTAGTTACTATACCGAAACAAATGATGCGTATGAAAAGCTATTTCATATGATGATGCAAGCGATTGAGCGTTGGATTGGTAGTCCGAAAGAGCGTTATATTTACATCGATGCGATCGGTGAATCGAACTATCAGTTGGCGATACCTTTCCAAGCGAATGCAAGACCAGGGCGGGAATTTGGACAGGCAAGAGGACAAGCTGAAATGAATCGTTTAAAACCAGAAGTCGAATTAGGATTAGACGTGAACGGAAAAACGATTTATGTGACGATTGATTATGCGTTATTTGAATTATTATTTAATGTGGCGAATGGATACCGTCCGACGAGACAAGACTATACAGAAGCTCTGCAGTTTGTTGAGTTTTATAGCGACATTATTCGCTATACGGATAAATCGGACGAAATGTTAATCGTCCATATTCCAACGAAACAAATGGTTCGGATGAAGAAGCCATTTTTCGGAGGCGGTTTGAAAAAATATGAAGTGGAGTCGATTGAGTGATGAGTTAT
>JASLHQ010000166.1 GCA_030152265.1 Savagea sp. | reverse complement strand
GATAATGTATAATACCGTTTTCCTTCTGATGGAAAGGGGAATAATCCGTTCACTTTCTTCAACTCCTCGACAAAATTGTATCATTATTTACGCAGAAAATCGTCTGAAATGAAGAACATTTTCAGAAAGGCTTTTTCTTTTTCGAGTAGAACGTTTAAACTGTTTGGAGAATCTTTTTAGTTAGGGAGGCGAAATGATGCCGAAGCGCGCGTGGCTTTTAATTTTTGGAATGTTCATTAACATTGTAGGGGCTTCTTTTTTATGGCCGCTCAATACGATTTATATGCACGAGTATTTAGGGAAAACATTGACGGTCGCCGGCTTCGTTTTAATGGCGAATGCAGGGGCAGGAGTCATCGGAAATTTACTCGGTGGCATGTTGTTCGATAAGTTAGGGGGATATCGGACGTTGATGCTCGGGAGCGTCATTTCGATTTTGGCGCTCATCGTACTCGTTTTTCGCCACGACTTCGTACCGTATGTGATCTTTTTAACGATTCTCGGGTTTAGTAGTGGTATCGTCTTTCCGAGTTTGTATGCGATGATTGGAGCGGTTTGGCCAGAAGGGGGACGAAAAGCGTTTAACGCGATGTATTTGGCGAACAATATCGGTGTCGCAATCGGTCCGGCTGTTGCGGGGCTTGTCGCTGCACGTAATATCGATGCGATTTTCAGTGCGAATTTAGCGTTTTACATCGGCTTTTTATTTCTCGCCTTTTTCGGTTATCGCAATTTAGTGGCAGATACAGGACCTGCAACTGTGCTCAACCAGCGAAAAGAAATTCGACAAAAAGCGCCGTTTTATGCTTTGCTCATCATTTCGCTCGGTTATCTCGTCACGTGGATTATTTATTCACAATGGTCGACGACGATTTCGACGCATGCTTTATCGCTCGGTGTGACGTTAACGCAATATAGTTTAATTTGGACGGTGAACGGAGTCGTCATTTTACTCGGTCAGCCGATCATAGCGCCGATTGTGAAACGTTTTGAAAATCAATTAAAAGTGCAAATGCTCATCGGGTTAACGATTTTCTTCGGGTCATTCATTTTCGTCAGCTTTGCGGAAACGTTCGGACAATTTTTAATGGCGATGGTCGTGTTAACATTCGGTGAAATTTTATTATGGCCTGCCATTCCGACGATTGCGAATCAACTCGCACCGAAAGGCCGTAACGGATTTTATCAAGGAATCGTCAACTCAGCCGCAACGATCGGTAAAATGATCGGGCCAGTCGCAGGAGGAGTATTCGTCGATTTGTACGATATGCATACGATGATTTTAATTTTAACGTCGCTCTTACTTATCACATTTATGACGACGATTTTGTACGACCGCCCATTACGAAAAGCGGAACAATTGCGACAATAGTAAAAACATTCTGTGAAAGCTTGTCAATTGTCAAAAGTTCAGTTACACTACATAGTAGTCAAAATAATTCATCGCAATGAAGTAGACTAGTAAGGAGCAACATTTTTTTAGAGAGCAGACGGTCGGTGCGAGTCTGTAAAATGAACCTCACGAACTCACCTACGGAGCGAATACGTCTCATCCGCGTTAAGGATTTGAAGTGGACATGAACAATGTCAATTTGGGTGGTACCGCGGGATAACTCTCTCGCCCCTTGCGTAGTCAAGGGGCGGGAGTTTTTTTAATTTGAAGGAGGATTTTACACAATGGCTTATGATCACAAGAAGATTGAGAAAAAGTGGCAAAAATATTGGTTAGAGAACAAAACATATAAAACGACAGAAGACGAGAACAAACCGAATTTTTATGCGTTAGACATGTTCCCTTATCCGTCAGGACAAGGTTTGCACGTCGGCCACCCGCTCGGATATATCGCGACGGACATTTTAAGCTCGTACAAGCGTAAAAATGGGTACAACGTTCTTCACCCGATGGGATGGGATGCGTTCGGACTTCCAGCAGAACAGTATGCATTAGATACAGGGAACGACCCTGCTGAATTTACAGAGCGAAATATTCAAACGTTCAAACGTCAAATGAATGAGCTCGGTTTCTCTTACGATTGGGATCGTGAAATTAATACGACAGATCCTGAATATTACAAATGGACGCAATGGATTTTCATCCAAATGTATAAAATGGGTCTCGCGTATATCGACGAAGTCCCTGTAAACTGGTGCCCAGCACTCGGTACTGTATTGTCGAACGAAGAAGTAATCGACGGACTTTCAGAGCGTGGAAGTCACCCAGTAGAACGCCGTCCGATGCGTCAATGGGTGCTCCGCATTACAGCGTATGCTGACCGTTTACTCGAAGATTTAGATGAGCTCGATTGGCCAGAAAGCTTAAAAGAAATGCAACGCAACTGGATCGGTCGTTCAGAAGGAGCGCAATTAACGTTCGAAATCGACGGTACGGATAAAACGTTCGAGGCGTTCACGACACGTCCGGATACGATTTTCGGTGCGACGTATGCCGTCCTTGCGCCAGAGCATAAACTCGTCGAACAAATTACGACACCAGAACAGCGTGAAGCCGTACAAGCGTACGTGGATTCGATCAAGTCGAAATCAGACTTAGAGCGTACGGAACTTTCAAAAGAAAAAACAGGCGTCTTTACAGGTGCTTATGCGATCAACCCAGCGAGCGGTGAAAAAATGCCGATTTGGATCGCAGACTACGTGCTCGCAACGTACGGAACAGGGGCAATCATGGCAGTGCCAGCACACGACGAGCGCGACTATGAATTTGCGAAAGAATTTAACTTACCGATTAAAGAAGTCGTATCAGGCGGTAACATTGAAGAAGCAGCACATACTGAAGACGGTGTGCTCGTGAACTCAGATTTCTTAAACGGTTTAAATAAAGAAGAAGCGATTGCTAAAGCGATTGAGTGGTTCGAAGCGAACGGTAAAGGAGAAGGAAAAGTGACGTACCGTCTTCGTGACTGGTTGTTCTCACGTCAACGTTATTGGGGTGAGCCAATCCCGATGATTCATTGGGAAGACGGCACGATGACACCGGTACCGGAAGATCAATTGCCGCTCGAACTTCCGAAAGCGACGAATATTCATCCGTCTGGAACAGGCGAATCACCCCTTGCGAACATCGAAGAATGGGTGAACGTCGTCGATCCAGAAACAGGAATGAAAGGGCGTCGTGAAACGAATACGATGCCACAATGGGCAGGTAGCTCTTGGTATTACTTACGTTACATCGACCCACACAATAAAGAAGCGATTGCAGACCCTGAATTAATTAAAAAATGGATGCCGGTCGACATTTATGTCGGAGGAGCGGAACACGCAGTTCTTCACTTATTGTATGCACGTTTCTGGCATAAAGTGTTGTACGATTTAGGCGTCGTTCACACGAAAGAGCCGTTCCAAAAATTGTTCAACCAAGGAATGATTCTCGGCGAAGGAAATATTAAAATGTCGAAATCACTCGGTAACGTCATTAACCCGGACGATATCGTCAACTCACACGGAGCGGATACGTTACGTTTATACGAAATGTTCATGGGTCCACTCGATGCAGCGAAAGAATGGACGACGAACGGTGTCGACGGCGCACGTCGTTTCTTAGACCGCGTATGGCGTCTCTTCATGAACGAAGATGGCACATTGAGCGCGAAAGTGAATGGCGAAGCGGGTGGAGAGCTTGAAAAAGTGTACCACCAAACGGTGAAAAAAGTGACGGAAGACTTCGAGAACATGCATAATAATACTGCAATTTCTCAAATGATGGTATTCGTGAACGAAGCGTACAAAGTAGACCGTGTACCGGTAGATTATGCGAAAGGTTTCATCACGTTATTATCACCGATCACACCGCACATCGCAGAAGAAATATGGCAAGCGCTCGGCGAAACAGAATCACTCGCTTACGAGCCATGGCCAACGTACGATGAAAGTAAACTCGTCGATGATACAGTTGAAATCGTCGCACAAATTAACGGTAAAGTGCGCGCGAAAATTGAAGTCGCTCGCGACATTACGAAAGAAGAACTCGAAAAAGTAGCGCTTGAAAATGAGCGCATTCAAGAGATGATCGAAGGGAAAACGATTCGTAAAGTAATCGCAGTACCAGGACGTCTCGTTAACATTGTAGCGAATTAATAACGAAGCGCTAGCCTACCATAGCTAGCGCTTTTTGCATGAGGAGAAAGCGATGCATTTACAAACGATTCATCATCATAAAAAAGAGTATTTACCTTTACTATTGCAAGCGGATGAAGAAGAAAGCCAAATCGATACGTATTTAGACCGCGGCACATTGTACGTCGCGTTGGAAGAGGAACGAGTGATTGGTGTTGCGGTCGTCACAGAAGAAAAAGACGGTGTCGAACTGAAAAATATGGCAATCGACGTCCCTTATCGCCAGCAAGGATACGGAAAGCAAATGCTCGCACAATTATTTGATTATTATAGAGGGAGAACGATGTTTGTCGGGACAGGAGATAGCGGCCTCACAGTTCCATTTTACGAAGCGTGTGGTTTTACTTATTCCTATACAATCGAACATTTTTTCACAGAGCATTATACTGAACCGATTATTGAAAATGGTGTATTGCTTGAACATATGATTGTTTTGAAAAAAGATATCCCTTTATAAATTTCCTTTTTATTCATTATTCTCGCTCTTTAATTGGATGAAGTGTAAAATAATGAGATAGAATCATGTAGTATTGTCGCTATTTTGAAACAATCATCATTCGCCAATCGGCTACAAATCATATAAAATAGAGCAGAATATAAAAAGGTGAGGGAAGCAATGGAGACATTTTTAAATAAGTTAGTACAGTTGGAACTAGGGGAAGAGTCGCTCGCAGTAGGGGACTGGATGACGACACAGTTCATTTCGGTAGACGAAAAAACGACAATTGAAGAAGCGCTACAACTCCAACAAAAGTTGATCATCGTTGTCGATGAAAAACGACAGTTTATCGGTGTGATGAACGATGCGAGTTTGCGAGATGCATACGAGCAGTGCATCGAGTCATCCGCTCCAGTAAAGAACATTGCGCGACGTGATGGCATCCAAACGGTTGGAGAAGATATGACATTGCCACAATTGTTGCATACGGCTGAAATGATTGATCTATACGTCGTGCAAAATGAAGTGGGAGAAGTGCTCGGACTGTTGACGAAAGAAACGGTCGTCAAACATATTATAAGGATGTTAGAAAATGATTTGCATGACGAGCGAATGTCTGCGATTTTAAGCGTCATTTTAGAAAAAGCGTATGAAGGAATTGCGGTCGTTGACGAAAATGGATATTTGATTGAATTTAACGAAGCGTACAGCAATTTCACAGGGGTTCCACGAGAAGAAGCGCTCGGACGCCACGTGACGGAAGTGATTGAAAATACGAACTTGCATGAAACGGTTCAAAAAGGGATGCCGGAACGTGGAGTCATTCAAAACATTCAAGGACAAGATATGATCGTTCACCGCATCCCAATTTGGCATAACGGAAAAGTTGTCGCCGCAATCGGAATGCTCATTTTCGAAGGGGTGTCGCAAGTGTATCGCATTTACGAAAGCTTGCAATTACAAAACGTGAAGATGAGTCAAAAACAAGAGCTACACACAGAAAAAGAAATGGCGAGTTTAGAAGAAATCGTCGGCGTTAGCAAAGAAATTTTCCAATTGAAACGTCTTGCCCGTAAAGCAGCGCGCACGAAAGTACCTGTCTTTTTAACAGGAGAGAGCGGCACAGGAAAGAAAGCGTTCGGGGAAGGGATTCATCAATTGAGTTCGCGTCGAGATGAAGTATTTATCGCGTTTGACTGCCGCAGTTATGAACCTGAACGAGTGAAGCAAATGTTGTTTCGTCGCATTCAAGAAGCGGACGGTGGAACGCTCTTCCTTGAAAACATCGACGTATTACCAGCGGACACGCAATATGAATTGTTAGAATTTCTCGAAGAAGGGAAAGGCAATGTGCTCGTCGATCAGCAAATCGACGTTCGGCTCATCGTTGCTTCTTCTACGACGGTCGATGAGTTACTCCATTCTAAACAATTTGACCGACGTTTATTTGAAACGTTAAGCATCGTCCATTTAGATATTCCACCGTTACGCGAACGTCAAGAAGACATTCCGATTTTGCTCGCGCATTACATGCAACAGCTTTGCATGAAACATCGCGTGCCAGAGAAGACCTTCACTTCGGAAGTTGTGCAAGCATTAATGAATTACGAATGGCCAGGAAACGTTCGGGAACTCGTCAACAGTATCGAACGGGTCATTACGTTGAGCGATGATGAAATGATTCAAGTGGAAGATTTAGATTGGTTGCTCACAGAGAAAAAAGAACAAGTGTCGACACATGTAGACAATGTGTCGGTCAATTTGGAACAATTTAAAGAGAAACAAGGAGAAAATGAACGGGAACTCATTATTTCTTTATTGAAAAAAACGGGTGGAAACAAGTCTAAAACCGCAGAACTATTAGGGATTCACCGTACGACCTTATATAAAAAGTTAAAAAAATATAATATTGATGCTTGACATAAGTGTAGTCTTAGGGCTACACTTATTTTAGTTGTAAGACTAATAAAACATAATTAAACAACATAAACTACATAAAAGTGTAGCTCTCATACATAAAAGTGTAGTTCTTGTGTAGGTTTCAAACAGAAAGGAGCAAGTGTGTATGGTAGAATGTAAAACGTTTCAAACTCCCCAAATGTTGTATTATCAACAAAATGCGTTACAAAAGCTCGGTTTCCAAGCGAAACAGTACGGTCAAAAGGCGTTGATCGTCAGCGATAAAATTATGGAAGAGCTCGGTAACGTACAAAAGTGCATCGATTTACTTTCGGAGGTCGGTGTTGAAAGCGCTGTCTTCTTAGAAGTGAACTCGGAGCCGACTGACGAACATGTCGCAGCAGCGATGGACGTCTTAGAAAAAGAACAGTGTGACCTCATCGTTTCAATCGGAGGCGGAAGCTGTATCGATACGGCGAAAGCGGTTGCAATTTTAGCAACAAATGGTGGCTACATCGGTGACTACATGAACCAACAAAAAATAGCGTCAAAAGCGAGTCTTCCCCACATCGCAATTCCGACGACAGCAGGTACAGGTTCAGAAGCGACAGATGTGACAGTCATTACGAATACGTCGAATCACGTCAAAATGATGATTAAACAACCGGTCTTAATGCCGACTGTAGCGATTGTCGACCCATTGCTTTCTGTATCGAGTCCGAAAAGTGTCACAGCGGCTACAGGTGTCGATGCGTTATGTCACGCGATCGAAGCGTACATTTCGAAAAAAGCACAGCCGATGACAGATGTGATGGCACTTTCTGCGATGAAATACATCGTGCGCAATTTGAAAGCAGCATATGATGACGGCGAAAACATCGCCGCTCGTGAAGGAATGGCCATCGGTGCGCTACAAGCAGGAATGGCATTCTCGAACGCTTCTGTTTGTCTCGTGCACGGTATGTCTCGTCCAATCGGTGCTTTATTCAATGTACCGCACGGTTTTTCGAACGCGATGTTACTCCCAGCCGTTCTCGAATATAGCCGTGAAAGCTGTGTCGAGCGCCTCGCTGATTTAGGTCGCCTCTTCGCAGAAGAAGATGCTGTTTTAACGAATGAACAAGCGGCAGATGTCGCAGTAGAGTCAGTGAAAGAACTATGTAAGTATTTGAGCATTCCGAACTTAAAAGAATGGGGCATTGAAGAGGAAGCATTCAATGAAGCGATCGATAAGATGGCGGACGATGCACTCGATAGCGGTAGCCCAGGGAACAACCCGAAAGTACCGACGAAAGAAGAAATTAAAGCATTGTATATGACGTGCTACACATATGCGTTTTAAATTTGAAGGAGGATTTTAACAATGACAGTACAAAACATTAAAAACTACATTAACGGTGAGTGGATTGAGTCAAAATCAACGAACATCGAGCCTGTATATAACCCAGCAACAGGAGAAGTCATCGCAAACGTTCCATTATCGACAGCAGAAGAATTAGATCACGCGGTACAAGTAGCGGACGCAGCGTTCCAAGAGTGGAAAGAAGTACCTGTTCCACGTCGCGCACGCATCATGTTCAAATATCAACAACTTCTCGTTGAGCATTGGGATGAGCTTGCAAAATTAATTACAATTGAAAACGGGAAAAACTTTACAGAAGCACACGGTGAAGTTCTTCGCGGAATTGAATGTGTCGAGTTCGCAGCAGGTGCACCGACATTAATGATGGGCGAACAACTTCCATCGATCGCAACAGGACTTGAATCAGGCGTTTACCGTTACCCAATCGGTGTAATCGGCGGTATTACACCGTTCAACTTCCCGATGATGGTTCCTTGCTGGATGTTCCCGATGGCGCTTGCGACAGGAAATACATTCGTATTAAAACCATCTGAGCGTACACCACTTTTAGCGAACCGTTTAGCTGAATTAGTAGAAGAAGCTGGATTCCCGAAAGGTGTATTCAACATCGTACACGGAGCGCATGACGTCGTAAACGGTATTTTAGACCATGAAAAAATCGCAGCGATTTCATTCGTCGGTTCACAGCCAGTCGCAGAATATGTGTACAAGCGTGGAACAGACAACTTAAAACGCGTTCAAGCATTAGCAGGAGCGAAAAACCACTCGATCGTATTGAGCGATGCGAACATCGACAATGCGGCGACACAAATTTTAAACGCAGCATTCGGTTCAGCAGGAGAGCGTTGTATGGCTTGTGCGGTTGTAGCTGTTGAAGATTCAATCGCAGATGAGTTCATCGAAGCACTCGTTCAAAAAGCGAACGACATTCAAATCGGTAACGGCTTAGACGAAGGCGTATTTTTAGGCCCAGTCATCCGTGACGCACATAAAGAGCGCACACTCCAATATATCGAAAAAGGAGAAGAAGAAGGTGCGACATTAATTCGCGACGGACGTCTCGATGAAGCAGCGAAAGAAAACGGCTACTTCGTAGGACCGACAATTTTCGATAACGTAACATGTGAAATGAAAATTTGGGAAGATGAAATTTTTGCGCCAGTGCTTTCAATTAGCCGCGTGAAAAATTTAGAAGAAGCGATCGAGCTTGCGAACAAATCACGTTTCGCAAACGGCGCATGTATTTTCACGAAAGATGGCGGTAGCGTACGTACATTCCGCGAAACGATCGATGCAGGAATGCTCGGCGTAAACATCGGTGTACCAGCTCCTATGGCATTCTTCCCATTCTCAGGATGGAAAGATTCATTCTACGGCGACTTACACGCAAACGGAAAAGACGGATTAAACTTCTATACGCGTAAAAAAGTGTTAACTGGTCGTTGGGTATAACATATACCTAGTTGAAAGATGCAGTGTTCGCACTGCATCTTTTTTTCACCCAAAAATGGATAGTTTAGGAGGGAAATACGATGTTTGGTATCGTTTTAGGGCTCGTCGTCTTAATGGTATTAGCTTATTTAGGATGGTCGATCATTTGGGTCGCACCGATTGCAGCAGGAATTGTCGCAATTACAGGTGGACTCGACATTTTAGAAGCGTATAAAAGTACGTACATGAGCGGTTTTGTAGGGTTTGCGAAAGAATGGTTCCCGGTATTTATGCTCGGAGCGATTTTCGGAAAGTTAATGGAAGATACAGGGATGGCTCGTTCGGTTGCGTTATTTTTCTCGCGCGTCATCGGTGTGAAGCGTGCGATTTTAGGGGTTACCGTATCGACAGCACTCCTCACATATGGAGGCGTCAGCTTATTCGTCGTCGTGTTCGCCGTTTATCCGATCGCTTTAACGATGTTCCGCGAAGCGAACATTAGCCGTAAAATATTGCCGGCAACGATTGCACTCGGTGCGCTCACGTTCACAATGACAGCGCTACCAGGAACACCTCAAATTCAAAACTTAATTCCGATGAGTTATTTTCAGACGACTCCGATGGCAGCGCCGATCATGGGCTTCATCGCGACACTCGTCATGGGCGGGGGAGGATATTTCTACCTCATTACACGTGAAAAACAGTTGCGTAAAAAAGGCTTCGTCTTTGAAGAGCCGAAAGATCAAAAAATTGTGGAAGATACAGGGGTCGTACCGTCTGTCATTTTATCTCTTTTACCTCTTGTTGCGGTCATCATTAGCTTGAACGTTTTGAAATGGGACGTCATCGTCGCATTGCTTACAGGAATCGGTTTATTGCTCTTATTGAATATTACGAAATTCAAATCGTTCGTAAAAGCGATGAACGAAGGAGCGACAGGTTCGGTTACAGCGATCATTAATACGAGTGCGGCTGTCGGTTTCGGGACAGTCGTGAAAGCGGTACCAGGATTCGAAACGTTAACGCATTGGTTGTTAAATATTAAAGGGAACCCGTTAATTTCAGAAGCGGTTGCGATCAACTTGCTTGCAGGAGCGACAGGTTCAGCATCTGGAGGAATGGGGATTGCGCTTGAAGCACTCGGTGCACAATATTACGATATCGCCATTCAAACGGGCATTAGCCCAGAAGCGTTCCACCGTATTGCAGCGCTCGCTTCCGGAGGATTAGATGCACTTCCGCATAACGGAGCCGTCCTCACTTTACTTGCGATTACAGGTATGACGCATAAAGATAGTTATAAAGATATCGCGGTCATTACGATTGCGATTCCAATACTCGCATTAATTATTTCAATCATTTTCGCATCGTTCGGAATTTATTAAAACATTCTCGAGTGAATCGTTAAAAATTTCCTATTGAACAGGAAAAACGATGCAATTGTATGAAAAATTCACGAAAACGTTATATTTGTTCTATCTAAACGAATGAAATGTTGCTATACTATTTTCATAATAATTGTTGAAAGTGTCACTCATATAATTCTTTAGAATATGGCTAGAGAAGTATCTACCGACTTACCGTAAATAAGTCGACTATGAGTAGAAAAAGAAGTGCGTACATCGTGACGCACTTTCTTGCGTTCTACTTATGGCGTCAGAGTGCCTGTTCAAGTAGGAGGAACTGAAAGTGAATTTAGGCAAGGAAACCGCACTCGGAATCCAACATTTACTCGCGATGTATGCAGGGGCAATTTTAGTGCCACTCATCATCGGAAAAGAGCTCGGATTTAATTCGGAGCAAATGACGTACTTAGTCGCGATTGACATTTTAATGTGTGGGGTTGCGACGCTATTGCAAGTGTATTCAGGACGCGTTATCGGAATCGGACTTCCCGTCGTTTTAGGATGTACGTTTACCGCGGTAGCTCCGATTATCGAAATCGGAAGTGAAAAAGGAATCGGTGCGATTTACGGTGCGATTATCGCATCGGGTGCGATCATCTTTTTAATCGGTGGGGTATTCGGAATGCTCGTGAAATTTTTCCCACCTGTCGTAACTGGAACAGTCGTTGCGACGATCGGAATTTCGTTGCTTCCTGTTGCGGTCAACAATATGGCAGGCGGATTAGGTTCACCGGATTTCGGAAGTAGTGCGAACATGACGCTCGCCTTTACGACATTGCTCATCATTTTAGTCGTCTATCGTTTTGCGACCGGATTTTTGCGAGCGATTGCCATTTTAGTCGGTCTCGTCGGGGGTACAATCATTGCGATTTTCTTTAAAATGGTTGATTTTACTCCTGTTCAACAAGCGGACGTCGTGCACGTCGTTCAACCGTTTTACTTCGGAGTCCCGACGTTTGACGCGTCTTCTATCATTTTAATGACGCTCGTGGCGATGGTGTCACTTGTCGAATCGACAGGAGTGTATTTCGCTCTCGGAGATATTTGTGATAAGCCGTTAAATTCAAAAGATTTAGCGCGTGGGTATCGTTCGGAAGGGCTCGCTTCTATTATCGGCGGGTTGTTTAACGCCTTCCCGTATACGACATTTTCACAAAACGTCGGATTGACGCAAATGTCTGGTGTGAAAAGTCGCCGTGTCATCGTCATTACTGGTATTATGCTCGTCATTTTAGGATTCGTTCCTAAACTTGCGGCATTGACGACGATCATTCCAGAAGCAGTGCTCGGAGCGGCGATGATCGCGATGTTCGGAATGGTCATTATGCAAGGGGTTAAAATGTTAGCGCCTGCTGTTATTCATTCGGCAGAAAATGCGATGATTGCAGCGGTTGCGATTGGACTCGGTGTCGGTGTATCGATCGTGCCGGAAATTTTCCAATCATTGCCTTCACAAATTTCAATTTTAACGTCAAATGGAATCGTCGCTGCGGCGGTGACGGCGATCGTATTAAATATTTTCTTCAATATGATCGGTCCGCGTCGTGAACCGACGAATCACGTATAAACGAACAATCCTTCACCTGTATGAGTGAAGGATTGTTTTTCATTATTGGACGTGTAACGTATCATCGTCGCGCGTAATCATCCACGTCTTGTTGTGTGATGTGACGGTCGCGCCTTCAGGAGAATGTTCGAAAGCGAGCGTTGTCATCCCTTCTTTTTCGTAATGGAAAAGAGCGATGCCGCGTTCGGTTTCTGTTTCAAATGCATAGGCGACGAGTGGACCGTCTTCTGAGCGGTCCAGTTCGGTAATGGCTCCCCTCTCTGTCTCTTGCCAGTACAGCCATTCGACTTCTTGCCAAAGTTCGTCTTTCGCAGGGTAATCGTAACGAGACCACGTTTCGTCATTCGTAATGTCATTGTTGCGTGACACTTTGTACGTCCAACCGAACTGTGGAACCCGTTCATCGTACACGGAAAAGACACCGACACGGTCGCCTATTTTCGGGTCGAACGTCGCTCGTTCAATGACGAGATGAGGACTTGATATCGCTTCTACGAGTGTGACATAGCGTCTTTCGTGTTCGTATTTTTGGTACGTTGGAAAGAGCGCGTACGCTGTGATGTATAAAACGACAAGAATC
>JASLHQ010000238.1 GCA_030152265.1 Savagea sp. | reverse complement strand
TTTCATTCATACGAATACATTGAAAGAAACGGTATATCAGCCGATGACGAAAGTAGTTGCGCATCGTGGTTATGCGGCGGTCGCACTTGAAAATACGATCGCAAGTTTAGAGGCAGCAGCAGAAGCGGGAGCCGATATGGTGGAGATGGATATTCAAGAGACGAAAGATGGTCAGTTCGTCGTCTATCACGATAAAACGTTGCGCCGTCTAGCGGGAGATTCACGTGTCGTTGGAGAGATGACGCTCGATGAATTGACGAAGGTGACGTTGACGGACGGTCATCATGTCGAACCGCTCCCGTCTTTTGAAGAATACATCGACCGAGCAAAAGAGCTCGACATTCGCTTGCTTGTGGAAACGAAAACATACGGCCACGAGTCAGTGGAGATGGAACGAAATCTCGTGAAATTATTGCATGAAAAAGAAGTCGCGTACGATTACGTCGTTCAATCGCTCGACATTCCTCATTTGCGCAAAATACAAGCGATCGACCCACTCATCCCAACGAGTGACGTCATCGCACTGAACGTAGGCCGCGTGCCGAAAACAGAATCGATGTTTTTAAGTTTGGAAGATTTTTCAGTGACGACGGACCTTGTGAAAAATGCAGAAAAAGAAGATAAAAAAATATTCGTCTGGACGGTCAATAAAGAAAACTTAATGCATCGTTACATTCGAATGGGTGTGTACGGACTCATTACGAATCACGTATCGGACGCCGTCGATGTGCGCGATACGTATGAAGAAGAGCAAGGACTGTTGCAGCGCTTGCTTTGGTTAATTGAAGAAAATAAATAAAAAGAAAGAGTCGATATGAAATCGGCTCTTTTTTTATGGCATACTAGTCAAAAAGGAGGTTTCGGTATGTTATTATCTGCATCACTCGGACAGGCGATCATTGAACAAGTGAGTCCGATCATCGACTATCATTTAAATTTAATGGATGAACGAGGGTATGTTGTCGCAAGTACGGACGTTTCGCGTATCGGTGAACAACATACGGGAGCGATGATTGCCATTCAAGAAAAGCGACCGATTACGATCGATTTCGCGAACCAAAACGATTATCCTGGCACGAAAAGCGGGGTCAATTTACCGATTTGGTTTCAAGAGCAAGTAGTGGGTGTCGTCGGCGTTAGCGGTCAGCCGAATGATATTTTGCCGATGGCGAAGCTCGTACAAAAAACGGTGCAATTGTTAATGGAGCAATTATTCATTCAAAATGAACAACGCGAACGTGAAGAACGGTGGAATCGTTTTATGCATTGTGCACGTGAACAACGATTGTCCGATGACGAAATTGAAACGCGTTTCATTCAGCTTACCGATCATTCTTTCCCACAGAACAGTCAACTACTGTACTTTCATGCATTGCTTGATCCCGTTGCGATTCAACGTGTGAAAAATGATGTGGCGCGCCTTGCCGCACATGTCATTTGTACGTATGCGACCTCGGAAGGTTTGTTCATTTGGATAAACGGTAAGCCTTTCCATGAACAAAACAGATGGCCTGAATGGCAGTGGGTCATGAGTCAACCTATCGAAACTGTTCAGCAATTTCGAACGACATTGCGCGCACTTCCACACCTTCGTTTAAACGGGCATCGAGTAGAAGAAGAGCAACTCGATGTTTTCGTGCAAGTGATTCCAGAAGACATTTGGGAGACGTTTTTCAAAGAAGAAAAAGAAGCAATCGCTCAGTTGAAAGCGGAAGATTGGGAGACGATTGCGCAGTTTGTCGAGCAAAATGGTTCGTTAAAACATACTGCTAAGCAATTAATGATTCATCGCAACACGTTAACGTATCGTTTGCAAAAAATTGCCGAACAAACGGGACTTCACCCGCAACGATTCGATCAATTATTTTTCTTATATGCCCTATTTGTTCATTTGCACAAAAAAGAGTTGTGAATATTTGGTTAAATTACCGATGGAAACCGCTTTCACATTTTGTATACTAACGATAAGGACGTGATGACATGCATATTGTAATAGCACCAGATTCATTTAAAGGAAGTGCTTCAGCGATTCAAGTAGCAGAAGCGATGAAAAGAGGCGTTCAAGAAATCGATTCTTCGATAACCGTCGATTTACTTCCGATGGCCGATGGCGGAGAAGGGACGGAGGAAGCGCTAGCAGTCGCACTAGAAGGCAAGACGGTGAGCGTTTCGACATATGACGCACTCCGACGGAAGATAGACACGACATTCACCGTCATCCATGACGACACGGCAGTCATTGAATGTGCCAAATGTATCGGTTTGCCGATGCTTGCGGAGCGAGAGCGCAATCCGATGAATGCGTCGTCTTACGGTTTAGGTGTTGTCGTTCGTGAAGCGTTAGCGATGGGGTATCGCAAGTTTATCATTGGCCTTGGCGGTTCAGCTGTCAATGATGGCGGAATCGGGTTGCTTACGGCACTCGGTTATACATTTACAGACGCAAAAGGAAATGAGCTCGAAGGAAATGGGCGCGATCTTTTTCAAGTGGCGGCTGTCGATTCATTGTCTCGCGATGAGCGATTGAGCGAGGCGACATTTATTATCGCAAACGATGTTACAAATCCCCTTTGTGGAAAAGAAGGGGCGACGGCAATTTATGGTCCTCAAAAAGGGGTGAAAGAAGAAGACATTACTCGATTCGATGAAGCGCTCGCCCGTTACGCTAAGCTTTTCGAAAAGCGAGAGGCCGATGAGCCGGGAGCGGGGGCTGCTGGAGGGCTCGGATTCGCTTTTTTACAACTAGGCGGAACGATGCAACCGGGTGCGCAATTAATCGCAAAAGAAAGCGAATTGTTAAAACGTATCCGACGTGCGGACCTCGTTTTGACAGGGGAAGGGCAGTCTGATGAACAGACGCTTTTCGGAAAAGCGCCGTACGTCGTCGCACAGTTTGCCAGGGAACAAAATGTTCCAACCGTATTACTTTCTGGCAGTGTGACAGGAAATACAGATGCACTTCGGGAAGTGTTTGCGGGTGTTTTTTCGACCGTTATGCAACCGATGTCATTGAGTGATGCCATGGAAAATGCTGAACAATCCATCGTCGAAATGACGAAAAATGTTATTCATTTTTATCGACATTCTATTTGAGGGGAAACGTTATTTTAGCCATTGCGGCTGAATTACCGA
>JASLHQ010000023.1 GCA_030152265.1 Savagea sp. | reverse complement strand
AGCAATTCTCTGCAATGGAGAAAGCGATTCAACGTGCGAACGAACAATCTGCACAATTAATGAACTCATTAGGCGGTATGTAACGCTTCATGAATATAGACAAGAAAAGGGGACAAGTTTCATGTCGATGAATAATCCATACGCTGCATATAAAAACAATGCTGTAAATACTTCTACGCCAGGTGAATTAACATTAATGCTCTATAACGGAGCACTCAAATTTATTGAGCAAGCGAAACGAGCAATTAATGAAAAAAATATTACAGAAAAAAATACGGCGATTCAAAAAGCACAAGCGATTGTAACAGAACTAATGATTACTTTAGATCGCTCTGTTCCGATTTCTGAAAACATGCTCGTTTTATACGACTATGTGAACAATCGTTTAATTGAAGCGAATATTCACAATAGCATTGAACGTTTAGAAGAAGCGGCTGAAATTATGACAGAATTTCGTGATACGTGGAAGGAAGTCATTCAAATTCAACGCAAAAAGCAATATGCGAACGTGGATGAAGTATGATTAGAGCTGAAATGAAAGAGTGGCACACACTCACCGAAAATATGATTCGCCTCTTACAAATCGAAGAAGAAGAGAAGCGTGATCTCGTTATTGAACAAGTGGAGCTTTCTTTAGCGAAGCGTGAAGAACTGCAAAGTTTTATTCAACAACCTTTTACAAAAGAGGAAATTGAGTTTGGCAAAAAACTTATTTTAGCGGATCAGCAATTAAATAAAAAGTTGAATATTTATATGTCAGCAATTAAAAAAGATTTGTCCAACACACAAGTGAAAAAAGGTACGATGCGCAATTACGTGAATCCTTACGATAAAGTAGCTCGTGATGGAACGTATTACGATACGAAGCAATAAATAGGTTTTACCTATTTATTGCTTTTTTTAATTGTAAAAGGTCGATTACGAATGTAAACTTTGTTATAATGAATGTAGTGATATCGCTCACTTGAAATGAAAATATAGAACTCTCATCTATTTTTGCTATTTTCAAAAAATAAATGAGTGCAAATGACGAGGAGGAATAGTTTTATGTTTGATTACAATATTCGTGGAGAAAACATTGAAGTAACTCCAGCAATCCGAGAGTATGTTGAAAAGAAAGTATCGAAGTTAGAGCGTTACTTTACAGAAGGCATCACAGCAACTGCACATGTAAATTTAAAAGTGTATAATGACAAACAAACTAAAGTGGAAATTACAATTCCGATGAAAGATTTAACATTACGCGCTGAAGAGCGTCACGATGATATGTACGCAGCGATTGACTTAATCGTCGATAAGTTAGAGCGTCAAATTCGTAAATACAAAACACGTGTCAACCGCAAAGCACGTGAAAAAGGTGGAGTAGAAGCGTTATTCGCATCACTCGAACCATCTAAAGACGAAGAGGAATCATCAGATTCAGATATTCAAATCGTACGTACGAAACGTTTCGACTTGAAGCCGATGGATAGTGAAGAAGCAGTTCTTCAAATGAATATGCTCGGTCACAATTTCTTCGTCTATACAGATGCAGAAACGGATAGCACGAACATCGTGTATAAGCGTAAAGACGGAAAATACGCTTTAATCGAAACAAACTAATGTAATGTCTAAACTGTCCTCGAAAAGATGTACTCGAGGACAGTTTTTTCAGTTCTTTTAATAATAAATACCGATGAAAATTATGAAGGAAACGTGATATTTGATTTCAGTTTGAGCACAACGATGACCTATCATTCAAATGTTATACATTATACAATTATTTTTCTAGCTCGATATTTGCGCCTATGTTTTCACAATGTTAAAATGAAGAGTGATATGAATGAGGATGTGACGAAAAGTGTTAAGCTTATTAAATAAAATTTTTGATCCAAATAAAAAAGATTTAAAACGGTTAGGAAAAGTAGCAGATCAAGTCGAAGCATTGCAGTCTAAAATGGAAGCGATGTCTGAAGAAGAGTTGCAAGGTATGACAGCTCAATTTAAAGAGCGTTTAGCGAATGGTGAAACATTAGAGGATATTCAAGTCGAAGCGTTCGCTGTCGTTCGCGAAGCATCAGAACGAGTATTAGGAATGCATCCATTCCGCGTACAAATACTCGGTGCAGCTGCATTACATGAAGGAAATATCGCAGAGATGAAAACAGGTGAAGGGAAGACGTTGACGTCTACTTTAGCTGTTTATTTAAACGCGCTCACTGGAAAAGGTGTACACGTCGTTACGGTGAACGAATACTTAGCGAGTCGTGATGCCGAAGAGATGGGCGTCCTTTACAACTATCTCGGTTTAACGGTCGGTTTAAACTTAAACAGTATGTCAAAGGAAGAAAAAGCAGAAGCATATCGTTGTGATATTACGTATAGTACGAATAACGAATTAGGATTCGACTACTTACGTGATAACATGGTGCTTTATAAAGAACATAAAGTACAACGCCCTCTCCACTATGCAGTCATTGACGAGGTCGACTCAATTTTAATTGACGAAGCACGTACCCCGCTCATCATTTCAGGACAAGCTGCAAAATCGGCAGACTTGTATCAATTAGTAAATCGTTTTGTCATCACATTGAAAAAAGAAGAAGATTTCACATATGATGAAACGACAAAAGGTGTCACACTTACAGAATCAGGAATTGAAAAAGCAGAGCAAGCGTTCAATATTGAAAACTTATTCGATCTCGAGCATGTGACGTTGAATCATACAATTAACCAATCGTTAAAAGCTCACGTCAGTATGCAAGTAGATGTTGATTACGTTGTACAAGATGGTAAAGTCGTCATCGTTGACTCGTTCACAGGTCGGTTAATGGAAGGTCGTCGTTACAGCGACGGCTTACACCAAGCGATTGAAGCGAAAGAAGGACTCGAAATTCAAAACGAGTCTATGACACTCGCAACGATCACGTTCCAAAACTACTTCCGTATGTATGAGAAACTTTCAGGTATGACGGGTACGGCGAAGACGGAAGAAGAAGAATTCCGCAATATTTACAATATGAACGTCGTCGAAATTCCAACGAACCGTGAAATTGCACGTGACGATCGTCCAGATTTGATTTATTCAACGATGGAAGGAAAGTTCAAGGCAGCGGCGGAAGAAATTAAAGAACGTCATGAAAAAGGACAACCTGTTTTAGTCGGTACGGTAGCGATTGAAACGAGTGAAATTATTTCTGCGTATTTAAAAAAGTGGAAAGTACCTCACAACGTATTAAACGCGAAAAACCACGAAAAAGAAGCGGAAATCATTTTGAATGCTGGACAAAAAGGTGCAGTAACAATCGCGACGAACATGGCTGGTCGTGGTACGGACATTAAACTCGGTGAAGGTGTTAAAGAATTAGGTGGACTTGCTGTCATCGGTACAGAGCGTCATGAATCACGTCGTATCGATAATCAGTTACGAGGTCGTTCAGGTCGTCAAGGAGATCCAGGGGTCACTCAGTTTTATTTATCACTCGAAGATGATTTAATGCGCCGTTTCGGTTCAGATCAAATGAAAAATATGATGACGAAACTCGGTATGGACGACTCAACACCAATCCAATCGAAAATGGACTCTCGAACAGTGGAATCGGCACAAAAGCGTCAAGAAGGAAACAACTTCGATTCACGTAAACGTCTTTTACAATATGACGATGTATTGCGTCAACAACGTGAAATTATTTACGCTGAGCGTAATGAAGTACTCGAACTTGAAAACGTGCGTCCGATTTTAGAAGGTATGATTGAACGTGTCGTCAATCAAACCGTCCATTCTGCATTTGAAGGGGAAGAGAACGAGTACAATGCACAAGGTTTACTCGATTATGTCCATGCGAACTTATTGCCAGAAGGGACTTTAGAAAAGTCTGATTTAGAAGGCAAAACAGCGGAAGAACTAATCGAATTCATTTTGCAACAAGTCAAATCGCGTTATGACGAAAAAGAACAAGAACTCGGCGAAGAACAAATGCGCGAATTTGAAAAAGTCGTACTCTTACGTGCAATCGATACGAAATGGATGGACCATATCGATGCGATGGATCAATTACGCTCTGGAATCCATTTACGTGCATATGGTCAAACGGATCCGCTACGAGAGTATCAAGCAGAAGGATTTGCGATGTTTGAAATGATGGTCCATGCGATTGCGCAAGACGCTTCTAAATATGTTATGAAAGCAGAAATTCGCAACAACTTAGAACGTGAAGAAGTAGCGAAAGGTCAAGCGGTCAACCCGAAAGAAGATGGAGAAGGACCGAAACAGAAACCTGTACGTCGCACATCGACAGTGAAACGTAACGACCCTTGCCCATGTGGTAGTGGTAAAAAGTATAAAAACTGTCACGGTAAAAATTAATTTTATAATTTCAGGAGGAACATGATGATTCAATTATCAGATATACGTAATGAGCTCGACAATACAGCTAGTGAAATAGCGGACTTCAGGGGGTCTCTTTGACTTAGAAAACAAAGAGCCACGCATCCAAGAATTGGATGAAATTATGGTCGACCCATCATTTTGGGATGATCAAGAAGCAGCGCAAAAAATCATTTCAGAGTCAAATGCTTTAAAGGCTGTTGTCGATTCGTACAAAGAACTTGTAGAAGCTCAAGAAGAACTTGAAATGACACACGAACTTCTTAAAGAAGAGATGGATGAAGAGTTATTTGAAGAGCTAGTAGCGGATATGAAAATATTCCGTAAAAAACTCGATAACTTTGAACTTCAAATGTTATTGAGCGATGAGTTCGATCAATATAGCGCCGTGCTTGAAATTCATTCAGGAGCCGGTGGAACAGAGTCACAAGATTGGGCATCGATGTTGTTGCGCATGTACACGCGTTGGGCGGAGCAACATAACTACAAAGTTGAAACGCTCGACTATCAAGCGGGAGATGAAGCAGGCGTTAAATCTGTCACGCTCTCGATTAAAGGGCATAATGCATATGGCTACTTAAAGGCAGAAAAAGGTGTCCATCGTCTCGTACGAATTTCGCCGTTCGATTCTTCAGGGCGCCGTCATACATCGTTCTCTTCGATTGAAGTGATGCCAGAATTTGATGGGGATATCGATGTTGAAATTCGCTCAGAAGATTTGAAAATCGACACGTATCGTTCAAGTGGAGCGGGTGGACAGCACGTTAACACGACGGATTCAGCTGTTCGAATTACGCACATTCCGACAGGCGCGATCGTCACATGTCAGACAGAACGTTCCCAAATTAAAAACCGCGAACGTGCGATGAATTTATTGAAAGCGAAATTGTATCAAATTCAACGTGAAGAAGAACGTGCACGTCTCGATGAAATTCGTGGCGAACAGAAAGAGATTGGTTGGGGAAGCCAAATCCGCTCATATGTTTTCCATCCATACAACATGGTGAAAGATCACCGTACGAACGAAGAGACAGGAAACGTACAAGCTGTAATGGATGGAGATCTAGATCCATTCATTAACGCATACTTACGTTCACAAATCTCTTAATGTTTAGTTTATGTTCGTCTGGGTATACTCATTAATGACAATCACATGACGATTCTCTTTTTTATTTGGAGAAATTGGAGAAGCTTTTCTCTAAAAGTGATTGTTTATTTGGTATAATGAACAATGAATTTTATATATTAAAAGGAGGATGCAAAGTGAAAAACAAATTACTTGCAGTCTTATTCGGAACAACATTAGTATTAGGTGCTTGTGGTGGTGGCGATTCTGACGGCGGTACAACACCAGATGAAAACGCAGGCGGCGCAGAAGAAACAGCTTCAATTAACATGGATGACGCACCGGTAAGCACAGCTTCATGTGTATCATGTCACGGTGGAAGCTTTGAAGGTCAAAGCTCAAACCCATCATTAGTAGGAGTAGGTTCAAAATACTCTGAAGATGAGATCCTTGATATCATCGAAAACGGTAAAGGTTCAATGCCAGGTGGAATGATGAAAGGCGAAGACGCTGAAAAAATGGCTGCTTGGTTAGCAGAACAGAAATAATATAAAAACTGCACAAAAATGAAATACCCCTCTTGTCATAGTATGAACTATACAAGAGGGGTATTTTTTCAATTTGGCCAAAAAAGCGTGATTTGTCGCACTTACAAGCTGTATTATAAATGAAATATAACTGTAATGTAGTAGTGAATTATTTCATGATACAATGATACATGAAATAGAACTTAGGTAGAGCTTGAAATAAAAGCAAAAACAGGTGGTTTGAATATAATGATAGTGATGAAAGATGTATATAAAAAATATACAAATGGCGTTGTTGCCTCCAATGGAATAAACGTCGAAATACCAGCAGGTGAATTTGTTTATGTCGTCGGTCCGAGTGGAGCAGGTAAATCAACTTTCATCAAAATGATGTATTGTGAAGAACGTCCAACGAAAGGGGACGTCATCATCGATGGAGTGAATTTATCGAAGTTGAAAAAGCGAGAAATTCCTCAATTACGTCGAAAAATTGGAGTCGTCTTCCAAGACTTTAAACTTTTGCCGAAACTTAACGTATTTGAGAATGTTGCATTCGCTTTAGAAGTGATTGAAGAATCACCGAGTCGCATTCGTAAAAAAGTTAATGATGTCTTGCAACTTGTTGGACTTACTGCAAAAGCACGAATGTTTCCACATGAATTGTCAGGTGGAGAACAACAAAGAGTTTCGATTGCACGTTCGATTGTGAACATGCCAAAAGTCGTCATTGCAGACGAACCTACAGGAAACTTAGACCCTGAAACATCGTGGGAAATTATGAATATATTTGAACAAATTAATAAACGTGGCACGACAATCGTCATGGCTACACACAATAAAGAAATTGTGAACACAATCCGCCATCGTGTTATTGCGATTGAAGGCGGACTAATTACGAAAGATGAATACGGAGGCGATTACGGTTATGAAGCCTAGAACGTTTGGACGTCACGTACGTGAAAGTTTCAAAAGCTTAGGACGGAATGGCTGGATGACATTCGCTTCTGCCAGTGCAGTAACGGTCACTTTATTTTTAGTCGGTGTGTTCACCATCATCATGATGAACTTAGGTGTTCTCGCTGATAACATTGAAGAAAATGTTGAAATTAAGCTAACAGTTGATCCAGCAGCGAATGAAGAAGCGATCGAACAATTGTCCGAAGAGATTAAAGCGATTAAAGAAATCGGAACGATTGAACACGCGACGAAAGAAGAAGAGTTGGAACATTTAGTTTCTACATACGGTGATGAATTTAATTTATTTAAAATGAGCAACCCTTTAGGGGATGCGTTTTATATTCGTACGGCAGACCCTTTAGATACACCGAAAGTGTCTAAGAAATTGGAGAAGTTGAATTACGTATCGGATGTCGTTTACGGAGAAGGTACGGTTGAAAAATTATTCAATGTCGTTCAAATTAGTCGAAATATCGGATTAGTCTTGATCGTCGGCTTATTATTTACCGCGATGTTCCTCATTTCGAACACGATCAAATTAACGATTAACGCTCGTGGTACAGAAATTGAAATTATGAAACTCGTCGGTGCGACGAATTCATTCGTCCGAATTCCGTTCGTATTAGAAGGAGTATGGCTAGGAATATTAGGGGCAATCATTCCGATGACGGTCTTATCTATCGCATATAATCGTTTATATGCATGGCTGAGCCCGCAGCTGAAGAACGAGATTTTACAATTGCTTAGCCCGTCGCCATTTTTATTCCAGTTGAATGGTCTATTGTTATTACTCGGTGTGTTAATTGGTGTCTGGGGTAGTTTTATGTCTGTTCGCAAGTTTTTAAAAGTGTAAAGTATCGAGAGGAGTCATGAGAAGTTGAATAAGAAAAATTGGTTACATACAGGTGCAATTGCTCTATTGTTAGCGACAGTTCCATTAGGGGCTGGGGATGTCTCGGCTGCATCTTTAAAAGAGCTTCAACAACAAAAGAAAGAAGCGGATAACAAGAAGAGTAACTTACAACAAAACATTAATCAAAAGAAATCAGCCATCACGACGAATCAATCTAAAATAGATGATATTTTAAGTAAAATTAAAGAATTGAATCAACAAATTGAAAAGACGAATAGAGAGATGAATACAGTCCGGAACAATATTGCGGATACTAAAAATGAAATCGAAAAATTACGTAAATCGATTGAAGACTTAGAGCAAAAAATCGAAGAACGTGACGTCGTCTTACGTGAGCGTGCACGTACTTTACAGACGCGAGGAACATCCGTTAGTTATGTAGAAGTATTGCTAGGGGCTAGTAGCTTTGCAGACTTCATTGACCGTTTCTCAACGGTCACTACTTTAGTAGAAGCAGATCGTAACATTATGCGTCAGCAACAAGCGGATATTGAACAGTTAGAAGAAGAGAAAGAGCTCGTTGAAAATAAATTATCGAAGTTAGAGCAACAAGAAGCAGAATTGAAAGATTTGAAGGCAAAATTAGATGGTCAAAAACAGCAACAAAATAAATTAGTTGACCAGTTAGAAGCGGAGCAACAAAAGCTTTCTGAAGAAAAGACAGAGTTAGAAGAAGAATTCCATGAAGTATATGAAGTGAGTAAGGAACTAGAAGGGCAAATTGTTGCGGAACAGCGTCGCCTTGCGGAAGTAGCTCGTAAAATTGAAGCGGAACGTAAAGCAGCATTAGCAGCTCAGCAACAAAACAACTCAGGTGGAAGCAGTAGTTCGTCAAGTAACTCATCTGGAAACATTCCAGCAGTGTCGGCAGGTTCTTGGACAAAGCCAGCGAATGGTCGTTTCACATCAGGCTTCGGTTGGAGAAAGCATCCAATTCAAGGCGTTATGAAGCAGCACCGTGGTATTGATATTGCGAACTCAGTCGGAACACCAGTTGTAGCAGCATCAGACGGAGTCGTATCAAAAGCAGGTTGGATGGCAGGATTTGGTAATGTCATTATGATTACACATTCTATCAACGGTCAAATTTATACGACAGTATATGCTCACTTATCTGGAATTAATGTCAGCTCAGGTCAACAAGTGGCTAAAGGACAACGTATCGGTGCAATGGGTAATACAGGAAACTCTAAAGGTTCTCACTTACACTTTGAAGTGCACGTCGGTACATTCTCAGGAAGTGGTCCGAGCGCTGTGAACCCGTTACGTTTCGTTTCTTTATAAGATGATCAAAAAGCTAGAATTGAGAAATTGAATTTCTCAATTCTAGCTTTTTTAAACTGTATTATTCAAATTTTCATGAAAGTGCGGTAAGCTAATCAAAGAATGAAGAAGAGGTGAACAATACGTGAAACGTCAAACGATCTTATCGCTTCTGTTTATTACAATTATCGTAGGTATGCTCATCTATACGGTGAAAGAAAGTTTAAACGACCTAGCTGATATTGAGCCGTATCATGGAGAAGCAGTCGTGGATAATGAACGAGTAGAAGGTGCAGTAGGATTACAAAAAGGAGATGTCGCTCCGAATATTCAATTAAAGTCATTACAAGGAGACGTTATTTCATTACATGACTACCGTGGACAATATGTCATATTGAACTTTTGGGCTTCTTGGTGTGGTCCTTGTCGCGTTGAAATGCCTCATATGGAAAGTTATTATCGCGAGTATAAAGAAGAACATCAAGTTGAACTGTTAGCCGTTAATTTAACGAGCGATGAACGAAAAGGACGTCAAGGAATCGAGTCATTTGTC
>JASLHQ010000138.1 GCA_030152265.1 Savagea sp. | reverse complement strand
CGCTTCTGTTATCGGATTGTTGCATGACGCATTCTTTATGATTGCGGTGTTCAGTATCGTCCGAATGGAAGTTGACATTACATTTATCGCAGCCGTCTTGACGATTGTCGGGTATTCCATCAACGATACGATCGTCACATTTGACCGAATTCGGGAAAATATGACACGTTCAGGTAAAGTGAAGACCGAAGAGGAATTGGCAACAATCGTCAACAAATCATTACGTCAAACGTTAGGGCGTTCGGTTAATACAATTTTAACGGTCATTTTCGTAGTCGTTGCGTTAATTGCACTCGGTGCGGATTCAATTCGTCCGTTCTCTGTCGCATTACTCATCGGTTTACTCGCCGGAACATATTCTTCAATCTTTATTTCAGCTCAAATTTGGTTTGACTTGAAGAAGAAGCAATTGAAAGAAAAAGGCGCGATTGACGTTGAAAAAGAGAAGAAAAAATGGGGTTCAGACGAGCCTGTCGTATAATGGATAGTATGAGTAGACGGCGTATGGCCGTCTACTTTACAAATGAAGCGAGGGAGGAATTCAAATGAAAACACAATGGATGTTAATCGTTAGCTTATTGTTAGCGATTGTCGTGGCGATTTTTTCAATCGTCAACATTCGACCTGTCATCGTCAACTTTGTTTTTACAACGGCAGAGATGCCACTCGTACTCGTCATTTTAGCGAGTGTCTTAATCGGAGCATTCATCAGTGGCTCATTTGCGCTCTTCCGTCGTATGCAATATAGACAAGAAGTGAAACGTCTGCAAGCGATTATTGAAGAAAAAGAAGAATTGTTACGGCAAGAACAATTGCGAATCGTTCCGCAACAAGATGTCGTCGTTCGTGATATTACGAACGAAGTAGCAGTCATTGACGAACAATAAGCGAAGGATAAGTACATGACTATGCACAGTCTCGCATAGTGGGTACTTATCCTTTTTCGTTTTGTACGTAAATTCGGTATACTTAGAGGAAGAGATGGAGTGATTACAATGATTCAATCAAATAGTCAATGGCAAATGATGAGTAGTGACGAAGCGCTCATTCAATCATTTTGCGATGCTTTACATATTCCGCCTTTACTTGCCAAAATATTAGTGGCACGAGACATTCAAACAGTTGAAGAGGCGAAACAATTTATAGAGATGGATCATACCGCATTGCATGACCCATTTTCAATGTATCAAATGGATGAAGCAGTCGAGACGATTCAATTTGCGATCGATAGCCAAGTGCCAATTTTAATTTACGGGGATTATGATGCGGACGGCGTGACGAGTACAACCGTTTTACTACGTGCATTACAATCGCTTGGAGCGCTCGTCGATTACGCGATTCCGAACCGTTTTAAACATGGGTATGGTCCGAATGCAGAACTTTTTGAAGAGAAGATTCACGAAGGGTTTGAACTTATTATTACGGTCGATAATGGGATTTCAGGTCATGATGCAATTGCTCATGCGCAAAGTTTAGGAGCAACGGTCATCGTCACTGATCACCATGAAATTGGTGAAACGTTACCGCCTGCCGATTGTATTATTCATCCGCGACATCCCGAAGGAAATTACCCGTTTCCAGAATTAGCAGGAGTTGGTGTCGCTTTTAAATTAGCGACCGCTTTGCTCGGAGAAGTGGATGAAACATTATTACCGTATGTAGCGATCGGGACGATTGCAGACCTCGTGCCTCTCGTCGACGAAAATCGTTACATTGTGAAGCGCGGACTATCTTTATTGCAAAAGAGTGAAGATATCGGCTTGCGTGCGCTTGCAGAAGCGAGTAAAACTCCTCTTTTCGAAGCGGATGAGGAAACAGTAGGATTTTCATATGGACCACGTTTAAACGCTCCTGGACGCTTACAAGATGCCGCGCTTGCAGTACAATTATTAAATGCCGAAACAGCGACAGAAGCAAGCTCTTACGCAATGCAATTAAATGAAATGAACGTAGACCGTCAACAAATGGTCCAAACAATTACGGAAGAAGCTGAGCAAATGATGCAAGCTTATACTGAAGTGCCGGAAGTGATTGTACTGGCGAAAGAAGGGTGGAATCCAGGAGTTGTTGGAATCGTCGCTTCTCGCATTACGGATAAATATTATCGCCCGACGATCATTCTCGGCATCGACCGCGAAACAGGTGAAGCGAAAGGATCGGCGCGCAGTATTGAAGGCTATCATTTATATGAAGCGCTCAAACAAAGTGAACCGATTGTAGAGAAGTACGGGGGACATGCGATGGCAGCAGGATTGACGATTCCAATCGAACAAATTGAACCGTTGCGTGAGCGACTCATCGCCATTGCGCGCGAAACGTTGACATCTGAAGACTACATTCCTAAATTGACGATTGACGTTCAAACGACAATCGATGAAATCGACTTAGACGTTTTAGACGACATGAAAAAACTTCGTCCGTTCGGAATCGGTTTTCCGAAGCCGACCTATATGATTGAAAATGTGAAAGTGCTTGAAATGAGAAAAATCGGTTCAGCACTAAATCATTTAAAATTGAAAGTAGGAACGACGACAGATGCGCTCGATTGTATCGGTTTCCAATTTGGTGAAGTAGCAGATGAACTTACAGTAGGAACAACGGTTTCGTTAGCAGGTGACATTCAAATTAACGAATGGAACGGTAGACGCAATCCACAATTTATGTTGGAAGATTTGCAGTCGAAAGACGTTCAAGTGTTCGACATGCGTGGAATTGAACAATTGCAACAATGGCTACCTAAAGTAGCTCCAAATGCCACATTTATTTTATTCCAGCCGCAACATGCGGAACGCTTTGCCAAACATGTCCCTTTAACGATGGCTGAAGATTTAACAGGAGAAGAAAAGGTGCTCGTCTTTCTCGACTTGCCAGATGATATGACGCAACTGACAACGATCATTGAACGCCATAAGCCACATCGTTTATATTGTCATTTTTATGTCGCTCAAACGTATTACATGGAGCGTATCCCAACACGTGAAATGTTCGGATGGTTGTTCCAAGCGATCAAACAGCGTGGTCATCTCGATTTTGTGAAAGAATGGCAATGGATTGCGAAGCAAAAAGGTTGGAAAAAAGACACGATTGTCTTTATGTTAAAAGTGTTTTTAGACTTAAAATTTGTTACACTAGAAGGTAGTGTATTTACAATTGCGCCGAATATCGAAAAACGAAATTTAGAAGATGCTCCGACTTACCAACAAAGAGAGCGTCAAATCTCGCTTGAGCGTGACTTGTTATACAGTTCATACAATCAATTAAAACAAACATTGCTTCAGTAGGAGGAAGAAGGAAAGATGGATTTAAAACAGTATATTACAATCGTCGAAGATTATCCGAAAGAAGGGATAAGCTTCAAAGATATTACGACATTGATGGATCACGGAGAAGCGTACAAATTTGCGACGGACGAAATCGTGAAATACGCTGAAAAAGTGAAAGCGGACATCATCGTTGGCCCTGAAGCGCGTGGATTTATTATCGGTTGCCCAGTAGCGTACGCATTAGAAGTAGGTTTTGCGCCTGTCCGTAAGCCTGGAAAATTACCACGTGAAACGGTATCTGTCGAATATGACTTAGAGTACGGAACAGACCGTTTAACGATTCATAAAGATGCAATTAAACCAGGACAGCGCGTCTTGATCGTAGACGATTTGCTCGCAACAGGTGGTACGATTAAAGCGACGATTGAACTTGTAGAAGAACTTGGTGGCGTCGTAGCAGGTTGTGCCTTTTTAATTGAACTTGCGTATTTAGAAGGACGTAAAAAAATTGAAGGGTATGACGTTTGTACATTGCTCACATACGATGAAGAATAATTCAAAAGCATTCTGTGAATCACTCGCAGAATGTTTTTTTAAAACGCTTCCTCCTTTACACATATAAGGGATTACCGTACTATAAATAAAAATGGAAAGAATGCAGAAAGGAGTGTAAAACAATGGCGAAAGAGAAAGATATGACAGCAGAAGATATTTACCATATCGTGTCGACGTATATGAACGAAGAGCACGTCGAATTTGTCAAACGGGCATATATTGCAGCGAAAGAAGCGCATGAAGGTCAATTTCGCAAGTCGGGCGAGCCATACATTTTACACCCGATTCAAGTCGCTGGTATTTTAGCGAACTTACAAATGGACCCTGCGACAGTCGCAGCTGGATTTTTACACGATGTCGTAGAAGATACAGAAGTGAGCCGTGAAGATATCGTCGAACAGTTTGGCGAAGAAGTCGCTGTCCTCGTAGATGGAGTAACGAAGCTCGAAAAATTAAAATTCCGCTCAAATGAAGAAAAACAAGCGGAAAACCATCGGAAAATGTTTATCGCAATGGCACAAGATATCCGTGTCATTTTAATTAAATTGGCAGACCGCCTACATAATATGCGTACATTAAAATATGTCAATGAAGAAAAACAGCGTCGTATTTCTGCAGAAACGCTCGATATTTTTGCCCCTCTTGCGCATCGTCTTGGAATTTCGACGATTAAATGGGAACTCGAAGATACAGCGCTTCGCTATTTAAATCCACAACAATATTACCGCATCGTTCATATGATGAAACAAAAGCGTGCAGAGCGGGAAGATTATTTAGAAGAAGTGATGGACATTATACGCTCTGAAGTAGAGCGCATGGGCATTGAAGCGGAAATTTCAGGTCGTCCAAAACATTTATACTCCATTTATCGCAAAATGGCTTTGCAAAATAAAGAATTTAATGAAATTTATGATTTATTGGCGGTACGTATCGTATTGAAAAGCATTAAAGATTGCTATGCGACACTCGGCATCATTCATACGTTATGGAAACCGATGCCAGGGCGCTTTAAAGATTATATTGCGATGCCGAAACAAAATATGTATCAGTCGATTCATACGACCGTCGTTGGACCAGCAGGGGACCCGTTGGAAGTGCAAATTCGTACAGAAGATATGCATCACATTGCAGAGTACGGGGTCGCGGCGCACTGGGCGTATAAAGAGGGACGTGTTGCGTCTGAAACGACAGACAATATCGAACAAAAATTGACATGGTTCCGTGAAATTTTAGAGCTTCAAAATGAATCGACGAATGCGGAAGAATTTATGGAGTCGCTCAAATTCGATCTATTCTCTGATATGGTGTACGTCTTTACACCGGATGGAGATGTCATTGAATTACCGAAAGGGTCGGTTCCGTTAGATTTCGCTTATCGTGTTCACTCAGAAGTAGGAAACCGTACAATTGGAGCGAAAGTGAACGGAAAAATGGTCCCGCTCGATGAGAAATTAGCGACGGGAGACATCGTTGAAGTATTGACATCGAAACAATCGTTTGGCCCGAGCCGCGATTGGTTGAAGATTGCAAATACGTCACAAGCACGAAGCAAAATTAAACAATACTTTAAGCGTCAATTACGAGAAGAAAATGTTGTCAAAGGGAAAAACTTAATCGACCGTGAAATTAAGGCACAACTTTATGATCCGAAAGAAGTGCTCACTCCTGAAAACATTTCACGTGTTCTCGATAAGTATAGTTTCGCTTCAGAAGAAGATATGTATGCGAATGTCGGTTCAGGTGGAATTACAGCGCAACAAATTGTCAATCGTTTAGCAGAGCGGTTACGCCGTGAACGCGAAAAGATTGACGCTTTAGAAAAAGTGAAATCTGACATAGAAAAGAAAAAAGAAGCTCCGCAGAAAAAAGAATATAAAGAAACAGAGTCAGGCGTTATCGTTCGAGGCATTGACAATATGCTCATTCGCTTGGCGAAATGCTGTAACCCGGTTCCAGGAGATGAAATTATCGGTTTCATTACGAAAGGTCGAGGCGTTTCCGTTCACCGAACAGACTGTCCGAACGTCGTTCATACGGATGAAGCGGATAGCCGTTACTTGGAGGTTGAATGGGCAGTCGGAGATAGCGGTCGCTCATCGAAAACATTTGAAGTCGACATCGAAATTTCAGCATTCGATCGTTCAGGCTTATTAAATGAAGTGATGATGACAGTTACAGAAATGAAAGTACCGATCACAGCAGTAACGGGTCGTGCAAATAAAGAAAAAATCGCGAAAATTGAAATGACGATTGAAATTACGAGCATTGAACATTTACACCAAATTGTGAAGAAAATTAAACAAATTTCGGATGTTCATGCTGTACATCGTGTAACGAATTAAGGAAGTGAAAGTATGAAAGTTTTATTGCAACGTTCAAAACAAGCGTCGGTCACAATCGACGGTGAAGTGACAGGTGCAATCGATAAAGGATACGTATTACTCGTCGGAATTACGCATGAAGATACGTCAGAAGATGTGAAATACGTAGCGAAAAAAATCGCAGGATTGCGCATTTGGGAAGATGAAGAAGGAAAGATGAACCGTGATTTATCTGAGGTTGGTGGAGCGGTTCTATCGGTCTCTCAATTCACATTATACGGTGACGTGAGTAAAGGGAGACGCCCGAGCTTCATTCAAGCAGCGCGCCCAGAGCAAGCAGAACCTTTATGGGAACAGTTTAATGAAGAATTGCGCGCACTCGGGATTCATGTCGAAACGGGTCGTTTCGGTGCGATGATGGACGTATCACTCATCAATGATGGTCCTGTTACGTTAATGGTAGAGTCAAAATAAAAAAAGCGTTTGAAATCGAATGATGATTTCAAACGCTTTTTAAATTAATCATTGAAAAACTGTAATAAACCGTCGTAAATTCCGTACGAAACAGTTTCTCTAAATTGAGAAGATAATAAAACTTGTTCTTCTGCCGCATTCGTTAAAAATCCGAGTTCTAATAAAACGGCATCTGAACTATTTTCATTGAGCACTTGGAAGTTTCCGACTTGAACCCCCCGGTTGCGTAGAGGAACTTGCTGTTCGATCGTCGCATTCAATACGTCTGCGAGTTCTTTTTGATTGTCATGGAAGTAAAATGTCGTATGACCGACGACGGTTGAATCAACGTTCGCATCGTAATGAATGCTAATGAATGCGTCGGCATTCATCTGGCTTTTCATTTGAGCGCGTGTGCGTAAAGGAATGAACGTATCGCGCTCGCGTGTCAAATGTACTTTTGCACCAGCAGAACGTAATTTTAGCGCTAGAACCTCAGCTGTTTTCATCGTCAAATCTTTTTCGCGTGTCCCACGTGCGCCTGTCGTTCCCCGGTCATGCCCACCATGTCCAGGATCTAAAACAATCGTAATGCCGTTCAACGTGCCAGGAATGGACGCTTTTTTACGAACGGTCGATTCTGCATCGTCTGTCTGTTTTGAAATGTCCGGACTGTTTAAAGTGGATACGACCCATTGTGCGACATAGGCACGTTGTCCGTCGATTTCGACTTCATACCAGTCTCCCTCTTCTTTCAACACATTTAAATGATAACCCGCTTCAAGACGTTTTACGATAGGAGAGTGCGTCGTCGGTTCTTCGCGGAAGTTCGTACCGTCTGCAATTGTTGATATTAAAAATAAACTCGGCTGCTCACCTGATTTTTGGGATGCATTGAGTTGTCCGTGGAAACTAGCAACCCAGCCAGATTTTTTTGAATCGAGTTGAATTTTTACCCAATTATGGTCAACTTCTAAAACTTTATATGCCTCACCTTGATGCGCATAACCGATCACTTTCCCTTGAAGTCCTGGACGTGAGCGGACGTTTAAAGAGTCGACGATGACTGTGAACTGTCCATCTTTCGCTTCAGGAGAAGGATTTACTGCATTATTCGCTTTTTGGGTTTCAGATGTCATTTTTGTTAAGTAGGAGCTATGCACCCAACCGTACATTCCGTCTACGATAATGTATGACCATCCGTCCCGTTCAAGTTCTAAAGTCGCTTCTTTTCCGGCATCCATTTTTCCGATAATATTAGATTGTGTGGAAGGACCGAGACGTACGTTGAGACCGTCCGTTGTGGAAATGACGACATCACCTTTCGACTCCACATCACTTTTCCGTTCAACGAGCCAAGAAGCGACCCAGCCTTCACGATCTTTCTTATAAGAAACGTGGAACCATTCATCTTGTTCATCGAGAACGGTGAGCGATTCATTCGCTTGGAGTGTATCGATGACGTCATAGGTGAGTCCTGGTCCCGAGCGAACGTTCATTTTTCCTTTCGTTTCTACTGTGCTCGTCGCATAACTCGTCATCGCATAAAAGAATCCGCATACGAAAGTAAACGCGAGCAAAGAAAATGTCATTTTTCTTTTCAAATCGTCTTCACCACCTTGATTTATATTGTAACGAGAAACGTTTTTCAATGCTAGAAATAAGTGAAAGGTATTGACTTCATACCCTAAAATGATTAAGATTAACTATGATTATAATAAAGCTAATGATTCGATAAGTAAAAGAGAGACTCGAATGGTTTTAGAGAATGTGAACCGTGGCTGTAAGTTCCATCCATTCCTCTTTTTGAAAGACAACGATGAAGCATTTCGCTGAACTGAAGTAGGCGAATTCGGTACTAGCCGTTATCTAGTTGAGTGGATGCATCACAATGCATCAAATTGGGTGGAACCGCGGAAGCTATTGCTCTCGTCCCTTCTATAATGATATAGGAGAGATGAGGGCTTTTTATTATGACAAAAAGGAGAATCGCTATGAATTTTAAAGTTCCAAGAGGTACACAAGACATTTTGCCGCAAGATTCATGGAAATGGCACAAGGTTGAACAAATCATTTCAGATGTATGTCGCGCGTATCGTTACAGCGAAATTCGCACACCAATTTTTGAACAGACAGAATTGTTCCAACGTACGGTCGGCGATGCGACAGATATCGTTCAAAAAGAAATGTACACATTTGAAGACCGTGGAAAGCGTTCGATGACATTGCGTCCTGAAGGAACCGCACCTGTCGTTCGTTCGTTCGTCGAAAATAAAATGCACGGCATTCCAGATCAACCGGTGAAATTGTATTACGTCGGTCCGATGTTCCGTTATGAGCGTCAACAAGCAGGACGTTACCGTCAATTCGTTCAGTTCGGTGTAGAGGCAATTGGCAGCGACAATCCGATGATCGATGCGGAAGTGATTGCCTTAGCACTCGATGTTTATCGTCGGGCAGGCTTGAAAGATTTAAAGCTTGTCATTAACTCATTAGGAGATCGCGAGTCGCGTGCGAAACATCGAGAAGCACTCGTTGCGCATTTTGAATCACA